>DASSKS010000291.1:0-7907 GCA_035690245.1 Halococcus sp.
CCAGACGAGCACGTCCCACGCAACGTCGGCGTGCCCGAGCGGTTCGTTTTTCGTGTTATCCGCGATGACCGCACCACCGAACATACTCGCGTGCGCACCGGCGGCACACCCGGTTATCGTAATCCCGACATCGCGTGCCGCGCGAATCCCGATTTCTACGGCTGCCTCCTTCGAGCATTTACAGCCGAGCGCATCGAGCGTCGCTAGTACTGTCGAATTCGCCGCGGCGCTCGAACTCTTCAACCCTGCTGCCATCGGCACCTCGCTTTCGGTTTGCACCCACCCGCCCTGCCCATCGCCGTAGCTCTCGACCACGAGTTCGACACACCGCTCGATGAGTCGCGTATCGGCCTCCGGTGTATCTGCGATTTCGCCGGTCACCGTTCCAGTCTCAGTCAATTCGACTGTCGCTGTGGTCTCACGGTCGATAGCGAACGCTCCACCGATTCCGGTGGCGAGTGCGTTCAAAATCGTCCCCGCTGCCGGCGCGCTCGCGCGACCCTTCATGTCGAACGCTCTCGCACAGCCGTACTTACCGCTGGCGGTCGAGTGCGACCGACCACGGTACTTTTTGTCTCTGACAGTCCTATTCTGTCCATGAGCACACACAGCGAGTTCTCCCCCGATACGCTCTCGATAGCACTCACTGAGGCGGGCATCGCCGTCGAGTACACCGATGGCCGCGAGGTGTTTTATCACGGCATCCCAAAAAAAGTCGAAGAACGCTACACCACCGCGCCGGGAAAGGAAGTTCATGTATTGATTACGGACCCGACGGAAACCGAAGGCGTCCTCGTGTACGTTAACGACCGTACGACCGCAGACGACATCATCGCTTCTTCGGGTGTTGGCCGTGTCCTTTTGGACGACGAGGAAACCACGATTTTTCCCGGCGTGAGTGTGCGCGAGGAAGAGTATCGAATTGCCGTCACTGCCGACCCCGAAACCGCCCGCGGGCGGGTGTTCGTCTTCGAAGAGGACGAGATGGGAGAACGAAGCATCGAACTCGTCGCCTGAGTACTCACACGCCGGGGACGCCGAGCGCGGAGAGTTCTCCGATGCCGAGGAAGGTGACTATCAGATACATGATGATGAGTGAGACTATCCATGCGACGAACCCGATGCCGAAGGCGGTTCCCCAGCCACCGGGGTATCTGAGATTGATGACGCCAATCCAGAGGATGAGCAACAGTATCGGCCCGAGTATCGGGATGAACTGGAAGAACCCGAAGATGGTGTAGACGATAACCCCCAAGAGAGCCGTGATGACCGCGCTCCCGAAGCCAATCGAACTGTCGGCGACGAGGCGGACGCCGGCGTAGATGCCGATTGACCCGATGATGATGCTGACGACGAAGACGACGATACTCGTGATGAGCGCCATTATTCCGGTTTCCAGTCCATCTTGATGGTCACTGACTCGCGGCTCCCACGGAGAATCGAGGAGCTTTCGCGCGCGCCGACCTCGAAGCCGATAGCCGAGGACGGGTGGAGCGTAATCGTCTTGTTGCCGATATCGATGTCGAACTCCTCGCCCTCCTCTAAGTCGTCTGCGATTTCTCGAAGGTGGTCTGCGGCGTCTGCACGGCTGAGTTCGTCCTCGTTGATATTCTTCTCTGCCATGCTTACTGAAACGGCGGAATGACAATTAAACGTTGTGCCTGTATGTGCGGCGAGCGCCCTGATTCCGGCGACTCAGTGCTTCTCTCCGTGACTGAGGGGCGTGAACTCGCCGGCGTTACTGAAGGTAGTTCGGGTCTTCGGCCTCGCAGTTTTCTTCGTGTGTCTGGGCGTCGTCGCTGTCGTCGAACATGAGTCCACACTCCTCACACTCATACCACGTCGTCCCATCGCGCTCGGTTTCGACCACCATGGAGGCCTTCGGCTATCGAACACTAAAGGTGTTATCCTCAGTGAGAACGCTGAAGAACGCAGAGACCAATATCGAACTATGGCCGGTGGGGACACAGATGGTGTCGAACTCGTCGTCGAAGGCGCACAGAAACGCGACGCGGGCCGGGGAGTCGCGCGTCTGCCGGAATCCGCCCGACACACCTTGGGCGTATTGAGCGGTGACACAGTAATCATCGAGGGCAAGCGTACCACGGTGGCGAAGGTCTGGCCCGCGGGCGGTGACCTCAAAAGCGATTCGGTGCGCATCGACGCCGACACGCGCACGAACGCCGGTGTGAACGTCGGCGATAGCGTTATACTCTCACCAGTGTCGGTCGCCGATGCAGCACAAGTCAGTATCGACGTTCCGACGGCACTCGAATCGAGTGAGGACCTCGCCTCGCTCGTGAAGCGCACACTGCTCGGGCGTCCCATCAAATCCGGCGAGCAGGTGCGCATCGAACGGCTGCATCCAGCCCCGTTCGCCATCGATTCTACCACTCCCGATGGAACCGTTCGCATCACCGAGGAGACGAGCGTCACCCTCCGCGCCGAGGCCCCCTCGACCGACCAGACGAACCAGGCGATCACGACGACTGGCGAGACAGAGGGGAGTACCCAGTCGCCGCGTGTGACCTACGAGGACATCGGCGGACTGGACGACGAACTCGACCAGATTCGGGAGATGATAGAACTCCCGCTTACAGAACCCGAACTGTTCCAGCAGTTGGGCATCGACCCGCCGTCTGGCGTGCTGCTCCACGGGCCGCCCGGCACGGGAAAAACGCTCATCGCACGGGCGGTCGCGGGCGAGGTCGATGCCTTTTTCACTACTATTTCGGGACCAGAAATCGTCTCGAAGTACAAAGGCGAGTCTGAAGAAAAACTCAGAGAGGCGTTTGACACTGCGGAAGCGAATTCTCCCGCGGTGATTTTCATTGACGAAATCGACTCGATTGCCGGCGCGCGCGGCGACGACGCCGACATGGAAACCCGTGTGGTCGCCCAACTCCTCACCTTGATGGACGGTCTCGAAAGCCGGGGACAGGTGGTGGTCATCGGTGCGACCAATCGTGTCGATGCCATCGACCCCGCGCTCCGTCGGGGCGGGCGCTTCGACCGCGAAATCGAAATCGGCGTGCCCGGCGAAGAAGGACGGCGAGAAATTTTGGACGTGCATACCCGCTCGATGCCGCTCGCAGACGACGTTTCACTCGACAGACTCGCCGCTCGGACCCATGGATTCGTCGGCGCAGACCTCGAATCGCTTGCAGTCGAGGCGGCGATGGCCGCACTCAGACGGCGAGACGAGCGCGACTCCCTCGAAGTCGTTCGTGAGGACTTCGAGAGTGCGATGGCTACCGTTGATCCCTCGGCGATGCGCGAATACGTCGCCGAAACCCCGACCACGAGCTTTGGGGATGTCGGCGGGTTGGATGAGGCGAAGGCCACCCTTACTGAAGCCGTCGAGTGGCCACTCTCGTATGGTGCGCTGTTCGAAGCGACCGCAACCGACCCGCCCGCCGGCGTGTTGCTCCATGGGCCACCCGGCACGGGAAAAACGCTGCTCGCGCGCGCGCTCGCTGGCGAAAGCGACGTGAATTTCATCTCGGTCGCGGGTCCAGAACTCCTCGATAGGTACGTTGGAGAATCCGAAAAAGCAATCAGAGAGGTGTTCGCGCGCGCGAGACAGGCCGCTCCAGCCATCGTCTTCTTCGACGAACTCGACGCCGTCGCGGGCGGACGCGGTGAGAGTCACGAAGTCACCGAACGGGTGGTTTCACAACTTCTGACCGAAATCGACGGGCTAGCGGAAAACCCGAATCTGATGGTGCTCGCGGCGACCAATCGGCGAGAGGCAATCGACCCCGCGCTCCTCCGACCGGGCCGCATCGAGTCCCACGTCGAAGTTCCCGCGCCCGACGAGGCCGCCCGCCGCGCGATTTTCGACGTGCATACCCGCGAGAAACCCATCGCAGGGGATATCGACCTCGACGCGCTGGCCGCCGAATCGGCGGGCTACTCCGGGGCGGATATCGAAGCGCTCTGTCGAGAGGCTTCGATGCGCGCGATACGCGAGGTTGCACGCGAGTTCAGCCCCGAGGATGCCACAGCACACGCAGATGAGATACTCCTCACCGCAGAACACTTCGAGGCCGCCCGGGAAGCGGTTGAGCCGACGTTCGGGTAGTGCGGAATTTCAATCCCGTTCTGGGTTTTGTCGCAAGAGTTAGAAAACCTCAGTCCGGGGTAAACCAAGTCAATCCCAGAACGATTGGGTACGTGCATACTGACGCTCCTGCGCCAGAATATCCCGATAGAAATCATCCTCGTTCTCACGGAGTTTCGAGATGATGCGGGCGGCGTTGTGCGGGCCGACTCCACGGGCGGCGAGCGCGATGACGGCCTGTTTGCCGTGGGTCTGGACGAGGTTCGCGGCCTGATACGCCCGTCGAGTCTGTTTTTCCTGCTCGTCGTTCTTTTCACCTGCTTTGATGGATTCGACTACTTCCTCGGCCCACGGGTTGAGTGCTGCAATTCTGGTCGAACCACACAGCGGACATTCGGGCTGGTCGGGAATCCGTCTCACCTCCTGTGTGCGCTCCCACTCCTGACAGTGCAGACAGAACAACCGCATTCTGTCCTCTCGAATCCGCTTTCGCACTGTTTCGATGACGCTCGCGTCTGCGTTTTCTGGCGCAAGCAACTCTTTGCCCGACGAACGCCCGTCGATTCCGACAGGGGTGTGTCCGCCGTGGGTCACGACCTCGATTTCGTCTGCCTGAATCTGCGAGAGAATCTCGCCTGCGTCTTCGACTGCGAGGTCCTCGTGAAACACCTCTCGGATGGCTTCGTCATAGACAGGTGTATCCTCCAGTGCCGAGAGGAGTCGGCCACGACCGAAGCGTTCGTTTCCTTGCCACGATTTGAGCGCACCGAACGTCGCCGCGACTTGGGCGAGTTTGAACTTGAGCGCGTCCGAGTGCTTGAGGCTGAGTTCGATGATTCCTTCGACGTGTTCTGGTTTCGTTTCTTCGAGAACCGAGACGACATCGCGTCCCGCCACGCCGCGGGGAACGTCGAGTTCGATTCGGTAGGGGTCGATCTCCATTCCTACAGAAGAACCGGTCTGCTGGCCGAGCAGCGCCGACAGCACCCGCCCGAGTGTTTCGTTGGTGGTGTGGCCGAAACACGCATTCACGACCACCGAGCGGTGTTCTGATTCGACGACAATCCGATTTGCGGTCGGCATCGGACTCTCCGATTCGACCTGCTTTTCGAGCGGATCGAGTGCCTCGCGCGCGGTGTACTCGTCGGTCGGATACCGCTCTGTGAGGTCCTCAGCCACATCCTCCTGCGACGCGCCCTCGGCGAATTTCTCACCTACTCGTGCGCGAATCGCGCCAACCTCACCCGCGACCGCTTGCGGGACCGGAATCTCTTGGCCTGTCCACGAGGGCACCTCGCCCGCCGGGTCCTCGATGGGGCTGACTTTCACTTCGCTTTCTTCGTCATCGACTTCGGCGATGCGCCACATCTCACCCCGCTGGATAAAGGTTTCGCCCGGCCCGGCGAAGTTCACGACGAAGCGTTCGTCGAGCGTTCCAATGGTGCGCCCGGAGGCCATATCCGAGACAGTATAGGTCTCCTCGTCGGGAATCATCGAGAGATTCGCATAGAAATATTTCCATGTTCCGCCGGATTTCTCCAATCTATCTTTATCCTCGTCGAGCCAAAGAATCCGATTGCCCGAAAGTTCGCGGACCACTTCTCTGAACTGCTCCTCGGAAAGGTCACGAAACGGGTAGGCCCGAGTGACGATATCGTAGGCCCGTCGGGCGCTGAGTTCGCCGAAATCCATGACAAGTCCCGCAATCTGATTGGCCACCGTATCGAGGCTTCCGTGATGAATCTCTGCGGGTTCGACCAGTCCCGCGTGAGCGCGCCGACAGATGGCGAGCGCTTCGAGGGTGTCGTCTGGCCGTGTGGTCAGCACTGTACCAGAGGAGAGTCGGTCGGCGCGGTGGCCTGCCCGTCCAACCCGCTGGAGGAGGCGGGCGACCTCGCGGGGACTCTGGTACTGGACCACGTGGTCAACTCGTCCTACGTCGATACCGAGTTCCATCGAAGAAGTGCAAAGGAGTCCGTCGAGTTCGCCGGCCTTGAATCCGTCTTCGACCTCGATTCTGGCTTCTTTCGAGAGCGAGCCGTGATGGACTCCGATGGGTAAATCGAGTGCGTTGAACCGCGAGCCGAGTGCTTCGGCCGTCTGTCGGGTATTGACGAAGATCAGTGTCGATTCGTTCTCGGTGACGATATCCCGAATCGCACGCACATGACTGGCGAGATCCGGGTCGCTTGCGAGTTCACCCGCTAATCGTTCGTCTTCGTCGGTGATTTTCGGTTCGCGCACCCGGACATCCAACCGACTCCCGACATCGACCTCGATGAGTTCACAGCCGCGTCCGCCGGTGAGGAACTTTCCGACCTCGCCGGGGTCGCCAACGGTCGCCGAGAGACCGATTCGCTGGAACGAACCCGAAAGCTCACGAAGGCGTTCGAGGCCAATCGTCAACTGGGCACCGCGTTTCGAGGCGGCGAGTTCGTGGACCTCATCGACCACGACGTGAGAAACGTCCGAAAGTGCTTTCCTGAGTTTTTCACCCGTGAGCATGGCCTGCAACGTTTCAGGGGTCGTCACGAGCACATCAGGTGGATTATTCGCCTGCTTTCCCCGCTGGTACTGGGTCGTATCGCCGTGGCGCACGTCGATTTCTACGTCTAACTGTTCGCCCCACCAGTCGAGCCGGTCGCGCATATCGCGGTTGAGTGCTCTCAGCGGAGTGATGTAGAGTGCAGCAATCCCGAACCGTTCCCTCCCACTGAGTGCGTCGAAGACGGGGAGCATCGCGGTCTCGGTCTTGCCGGTCCCCGTGGGCGCGATGACTAACCCATCCGTACCGGCAGCAAGCGGCGGAATGGCCTTTCGCTGTGGCTCGGTCGGTGTCGTGAACCCGCGTTCGGAAAGGGCGTTTCTGACTTCCGTGCCGAGGTGTGTGAAGGCCGCCGGACCCGCGACGGCCTTGCTATCACTCATTGATCGGTGTAGGGGTGCGAGCCGATTAAGAACTCCGACTCGTGGTGTTTCGGCGGATCGATACTCTGTTGGTGGACCGACGACGGCTGTCGTAGCCAGTGCTCAGTCGTCCACCTCGACGTCCCGAGTTGTTTCTCTCGTCTCGATTGCACCTTCGGTCGATTTCTCACGCCAGATGAGGGTCCCATAAATGACGAACAGCGTCTCGACGACCAGTGCGCCGAGGATTACCCACGTCCAGATGGGTAGCCCGAGGGCAATCGGCGTGTTCCAGCTTGCCGGCGCATACCACGGGACCATCAGCGCCAGGATGATGACGAGTCCAACCCAGAAAGACTTCTTCTGGCCGGGAAGGACGTACGTGACGCCATCGCCGTCGCTCCCGTCGGGGTACTCGACCGAATTGTACTGGAGAATTTCCTTTGCTCTGTCCGTTTCTTCGGTTTCACCGGTAGCGTAACTCCCTCCGACGAATACGATTGAGTTCACGACGAACCCGATGACACCCGCCGAGATGCCATAGAGTTCGCCACCACTCAGGAAGTAGATACCGACTGCCGTCAGACAGCCGATAATCATGCCCGCGATGGCGAAATCGTTCTTCACTCTGTGTAGATAGAGACCGAAGAGGAACACCGGCGTCGCCTGAAGCAGGAACTCGAATTTGAGTTGGGTCCACGCCCATATCGTGAGGTCCGGCGTGAACGAAACGGCGATAGCGAGCAAGAGGAAGACACCGAGAGCGACCCGACTCGCGTTGATTATCCGCTCGTCCGACGCCTCGGCATTGACGAATCGTCGATACATATCCTTTGCAATCGCCATCGAGAGCACCATCACCGCAGCCCCGGCCGTCGAAAGCGTCGCCATGATTATCCCGAGCGAGATGAGCGAGGGAAGGAGCGTTCCGCCGCCG
>DASSKS010000292.1:0-7162 GCA_035690245.1 Halococcus sp.
CGAGGAAATCGAAGGCTGGTATGACCTCACCGACGAAGCGTTCGAAGCGGCGCTCTCGGTTATCGAACCCGGTGCAACCGGTGCGGAAGTTCACGACGCGGTCTGTGACGTGTACGAGGACGCCGGCGAGCCAACCCTCAGAGACGACCCGGAAACCGAGACGGGATACATCCACGGGACGGGCCACGGCGTCGGGCTTGCGGTCCACGAACTCCCGAGTCTGAGCTTTGGAGGTGGCGAACTCGAAGCGGGCAACGTCGTCACGGTCGAACCCGGCCTGTACGACCCCGCAGTGGGCGGTGTGCGCATCGAGGACTTCGTCGTCGTCACCGAAGACGGCTACGAGAACCTCACCGACTATCCGAAAACACTCGTGGTCGAGTAATCGAGAGTCAGTAAATCGGTGCTGGAGCACTCGGACAGGCTTTTGGCCGCCGCCGGAAAATCACTCACAATGAATATTCTCGTCGTCGGCGCGGGCACGATGGGGCGGTGGTTCGCTCGGACTGTGACCGCCGAAACGGACGTGGAAATCGCCTTCGCCGACACGGACCCCGACGCGGCCGCAACCGCTGCCGACGAACTCGGCGGGCGGGCCGTTGCGCTCGACACGGACGAACGCTTTGATACAGTCTGTCTCGCCGTTCCGATTGCAGTTATCGGGGATGCTGTCGCCGACCACGCACCGAAAGCCGATCACGCTATCCTCGATGTCACGGGTGTCATGAACGAACCAATCGACGCAATGAGAACTCACGCCCCAGACCGCGAACGAATGAGCCTGCATCCGCTCTTTGCACCCGAAAATGCTCCGGGAAACGTCGCCGTGGTTACGGACGCTTCAGGACCCATGACTAACGAAATCCGCGCGGCACTCGCGGCCCAAAACACACTGTTCGAGACCACGCCGGCAGAACACGACCGCGCGATGGAGACGGTACAGGCCCGCGCCCATACTGCCGTGCTCGCCTACGCGCTCGCGGCCGAAGACGTCCCCGAGGAGTTTCAGACGCCGATTTCCGGGCCGCTTTCCGCCCTCGCAGAACAGGTCCTCTCGGGGTCGCCACAGGTCTATACTGAGATTCAGGAGTCATTCGACGGGGCAGAGGCGGTCGCCGACGCAGCCGAACGAATCGCCAGCGCCGGTGCCACAGAATTCGAGCAACTATACTGCGAGGCCCGAGGAAACGATGAATGACGACCAGCGCGAGCAGGTCCGTGCGAACGCGAAATACCTGCGAGAGGTCAGACCGATAGACGCCGAGGAGATTTACGAGTACGTCGATGGCCAGCCCCATCCCGCCGTCGTCCGAGAGGTACTCCGCCAGTCCGCGCCCGAACTCGGGTTCGTCGAACGCGACGACGGAACCTTCGTTCCCGTCTCTGCGGACCCAATCGACCGCGACTTCGATGGCGTCGAGAAATTTCCCGAAGTCCACGCCCGAAAACTCGAAGACCTGTTGGTCTCCCAGTTCGGAGCCGGCTGGCCCGACAGCGATTCCGGCGACCGTCTTCGTGAACTGATTCGAGAGTTCAAAAAATCGTACTTCGCTGGCGCACGGGTGACATACGACCCGGAAACGGTACTCGCTTACGCGATATACCATCTGCCGGATTATTATGCGACTATCCAGTACGTGCTTTCAGACCTCGCCCGTGCTGGTCTGGTCTCCCACCATCTTCGAGTTCTTGACGTGGGCGCAGGCGTTGGCGGGCCAGCGCTCGGTCTCGCAGACTTCCTTCCCGAGAGCGCGCTCTGTGAGTATCACGCAATCGAACCGAGCGCCGCAGCCGACGTTTTGAGCGCTCTGCTCGATAGCACCGGACGAAATTTCCATTCGACCATTCACCGAACGACCGTCGAAGCGTTCAATTTCGAGGGAGAGTACGACCTCGTGTTGTTTGCGAACGTCCTGAGCGAACTCGATGACCCAGTTGGAATTGCGAAGCGCTATCTCGAAGCACTCGCAGACGATGGCTCGTTCGTCGCCATCGCGCCCGCAGACCGTGAGACGTCCATTGGACTGCGAGAGGTCGAGCGCGCGCTCTGTGACGGCGGTGAGCGCGCCGGAGGCGCGCGATCCTCGTCGGACTCGCTTCGCTCGACCGACGGCGGCCCGGCAACGCTCTACGCCCCAACTGTTCGCCTCTGGCCCGGCCACTCTCCGACTGACCGGGGCTGGTCGTTCGATGTCAAACCCGACCTCGACGTACCGCCGTTTCAGCGTCGATTGGCCGAGCGAACGGACTCGCCGGACGAATTCGTCAACGTCGATGTCCAGTACTCCTATTCCATCCTCCGTATTGATGGCAAACGACGAATCGAGTTCACGCCGGACCCAGACCGCATAGCGAAAATGGCAGAAAGCGAACGCCACGTTTCGAATCGTGTGGACTGTGTGGCCGCGAAACTCAGCCACTCGCTCTCTGCGGGCAATCCACTGTTCAAAATCAGCGATGGCAGCGAATCGATTGACCATTATGCAGTTGTGACCCACGAGACGGCACTGAATCGTGCCCTGCTGGATGCGGAGTACGGCGCACTCTTGGGATTCGAGAACGTCCTGGTGCTCTGGAACGCGGACGAAGAAGCCTACAATCTGGTCGTTGATGAGGAGACCATCGTTGACCGGATTCCGGCCTGAACGGTCGCCAAAACGTTGCTCGGGCGAACAATGCGCTTTTGCGACCCGCCGCCGCAGACGGGGTATGCACATCCTGTTGACGAACGACGACGGCATCGAGAGCACAGGATTAGGGGTGCTCTCCGATGCCCTCACGGACCTCGGGGAGGTCACGGTCGTCGCGCCCGCAGAGGACCAAAGCGCCGTCGGGCGCACGCTCTCGAATCACGTCACCGTCGCAGAACACGAACGCGGCTACGCGGTCGATGGAACGCCCACCGACTGCGTGGTGGCGGGTCTCGGCTCGCTCTGTCCCGACGTGGACCTCGTTGTCTCCGGGTGCAATCAGGGTGCGAATCTCGGCGAGTACGTTTTGGGACGTTCAGGCACTATTAGCGCCGCCGTCGAGGCGACCTTTTTTTCTATTCCGGCGATAGCGGTCTCGCTCTACATTCCCGGTGGTGATATCGAGTTTCGAGAGTACGCCACCAGCGAGGCGGAGTACCGAGAGGCCATCCGCGCGACAACTCATCTCGCGGAGGGCGCGCTCGATGACGGCATTTTCGAACACGCCGACTACTTGAACGTGAACGCGCCGATTCCAGAGCGCACTACTGAAGAACCCGTGCCGATGGAAGTCACCTATCCCTCCGCGGTCTACGAGATGACTGCCGTGCGCGAGGAGAGAGAACTCACACTCAAAGACCGCATCTGGCAGCAGATGGAAGCGGGCGAGATTTCAGACCCCGACGGGAGCGACCGCCGAGCAATCCTCGAAGGAAAGGTAAGCGTCTCGCCGCTGACCGCCCCACACACCACCGAACGACACGAGGCACTCGATTCGCTTGCAGAGAGATACCGATGAATCGCGGATTCGCTGTTGTCGATACGCCGTGCTATCATTCGTCACCAAACAGTTAATATGATTCACGTATTTTAATTAATTGAATCTATGGAACAACTATCGACAGATTTCGAAACCAGCACCGATTCCACCCGGCGGACGTTCCTCGCGGGTGCAGCAGCGAGCGGACTGGGCCTCAGCGCTGTTGGACTGTTCACCCAGCCTGTGGCGGCGAAGAATCACCGAGCGGGGAAAAGCCACCGAACGGGGAAGAACCGACGACTCATTCTCCGTGGAGATGCCGCAGCGGCGGCCAATGCTCGTCCCACGACCGACGAGCACAACACGATTCGCGGGTCGTGGGCGGTCGCGGGTGACGGCGATGGCGACGGTCTCGACGACAAACTGTTCTTCTGGTTGGCCCCAGAGACGTTGCCGTTCGGCTTCGATTCGTTCACCGTCTCCGACCTCGTGGGTGTCTCCTATTACACCAAGACCGACCACGCTACCGGAGGAACGACGCCACAGAACATCTCGCTCAGCATCTATACCCAGCCCGATGGCGCAGACGACGATGCGTCGTGGTATGGCTACCGTCTCGACGCCGAACCGTACTTCGCTCGGGCGCTCGATGCACCCCCAAACCAGTGGAACGAGTGGTCGACCGCCGACGGGTCGAACCAACTCACGTTCTACGACAGCAATCGCACCGGCGTGGGCTTTGGCTTTTACGGCGGTCAGCCAACCCTTCGGGACCTTCGTGCCGGCCCGGTCAACTGGGCCAACCTGAAAGACGGGGCCGAAGACCGCACCATCGACTACGGCGCAGAAACCGTCGAGGCAATCGTGTTCACGACCGGCAGTGGCTGGACAGACGACTTCGAGGGCTATCTCGACACCATCGAACTCCGACTCGCTAAGGGACCGGGACGGTCGAAGAAGGGCCAAACGCTCCGTATCGACCTCGAACCCTAAGCAGTCCTCACTCAGTGACTGACATTTAGTCAGCAACTGATGTCGAATTTCGAACCAAAGTTCCCATGCCGTTCATCTCGGACACTTTATGCAGACTGTCTTCGGCTTCGAAGAGAAAATCAACTCGAAGGATTGTCGTGCTCGCCGGTGTAGATTTATCCCGTTGTCCCGACAGTCTTTCGCATGGACCGCAACGAACTCCTCACCGAACTCTACGACCGATTCGATACGCAGACACTGCGCGCCTATCAGACGTTCGTGGACGTGTTTCCGCCGGTGGATTCGCGGGTTGCCCTCGAATACTGGCAGGACGCAGAAACCGCACTCGACGAGGCGAAAACAGACATCCACGAATCGTTTGAGCATGGCGAACCGCTCGCAGAAATCGCCGCCCACGCCTCGCGCGACGAGGCGTTCACTGCGCTCGACCTCTGTGAACGCCACGGGCAGGCGATTTCTGCGTTCGTCCTCGATGTCGATGAGACGCTGCGCTCTGCGGGCAGCACCGACAACGAAATCCCGCGCGAGACGCTCGGATTTCTGACCGAGTTCCACGAAGCAGGGGTTCCAATCGTGATCTGTACCGGTCAAACCCTAGAGAACGTGAAGGGGTTTTTGATTCAGGGGTTGGGCAGCGAACTCTTCCATTCGGGGAACCTCAGCGTGGTGTACGAGGCGGGTACTGGAGCGTTCACGCCGGGCCACGGTCCAGAGACCAAACAACTGCTCTACGAGGAATTGGAGGACACCATTCAGGGCGTGTTCTATCGGTTGCGCTCGGATGTGCTCGCAAAAGCCCCCAAGGAAATCCGGCAGGGCTGTCACCTTCAGGGAAACGAGTTCAACGTCACGCTCAAACCCAACTTCGAGACCGGTTCGCAGGATGCAATCGCCGTCATCGACCGCGCACTGGTCCATCAACTCGAACTGCTCGGGAGTGCAGTGAGTGCAGAATGCGACGCGAGCGAATCGGATGCTGTTGAATGGACGTGTGCGTTCTACGCCGACGCCGACCCCGAAATTCGTGGCGTGCTCGAATCCGAAGACCGCCTTTCCGAACGCTCGTCTGAAGACGTGCCCGCTGCACTCGAAGAGTTCTTCGAGCGCATCGATGTCGCCTACTACGAGGGCGACGCCGCAGAAATCGGGAGTCTCGAACTCAACAAGGCAATCGGTGTCGAGGCCGCCTTCGACGTGCTCGGCATTGATGACCCGTTCGCGCTCGTGATGGGCGACTCGAAATCGGACCTGCGCGTGATGGAGTGGGTTGCAGCAAACGACAGTGGAATCGCCGCCGCACCCGAACACGCTTCGCTCGACGTGCTCGACCACGTTATTCGAACTGACCAACTCGTCTACGACCGGGGCGACGCCGCCGAGGTCTTTCGAGTTATCTATGCGCTCAACCAACTCGTGCGTCTCTCGTGAGAGTGGAACTATTCAGTCTTCTTTTGTGGTAAGATTTTTCAATTGTGCCATCGTAGTCCACTCCATGTCAACGGAGACGGACGGACAGGGACGGCTATACCTCTCAAAAGAACTGCGTGAGAAATACGGAGACAAGTACCACATTGTGGAGTACGAAGACAGAATCACGCTCATTCCGGTTGCGGACGACCCGCTTGCTGCCGTCCGTGAGGCGGCAGGCGACCTCCACGAGGCAGGAATCGAGGAGATACGAGAGGACATTGCAGAGGAGGCACGTGCCGATGCCCGAACGAAGGACACCGATAGATGACGGTATATGTCGAAACGGATTTCTTACTTGCTCTTGGGAAGGATTCGGACTGGTTACAGGGGTCGGCTGAGGATGCGCTCTCCGAATACGAGGTGCAAACATCTGCCTTCTCGTATCTCGAACTCGTCCTCGCGCGGGAGCGCTACGAGTTCGACTATCTATCGCTCGTGGCGAATCTCCTCGAACTCGTTCCCGTACAGAACGAGGCAGAAAAACAAGTCGTGTTGAAAGCCGTTTCTTACTACGAAGAAGGAATGACACCGTTCGATGCATTTCACGCAGCAACGGCCGAAACGCGGGATTTGAACGTCCTTTCGTCTGAGAAGGACTACGAAGATATCGAGGTATCACGGATTCCGCTGGAGTCGACGGAAGATACCGATGGGTGACCGAAATCGCTCCCGAAAACAGCCGACGGAATGATACCCAATTCCCTACGTGAAAAGCCGTTTCTTACCGAGATTGGCGTTGTTCTACCTTGTTCAGTTCGATGAGTAATCGGAATATCGCCTTCACGAGGTTGTCATCGACATCGAAACGCTGTGCGTTCTCGCCAGCGCGCTCCATCACGCGCTGTTCTTGGGATTCGTCGGTCGTCGGGAGTCCTTGCTCGCGTTTGACCTCGGCGATGGCCTCTGCGACGTAGGTGCGCTGGGCGATGTGTTCGACGATTTCGCGGTCTACCTCCTCGATTTCTTCGCGCAGTTCGTCTAAACTCATCTCCTCTGTGCGCCGTCTGTTCGGGTCCTCGTCAGCCATGTGTTCCCTTCGTAGTCGTCCCACGCTTTTTGTACCTTCTCTAATTCCTCGCGTTCACCCACGGCCGTATAGCTCGACCCGCTACCCGAGAGCGTCACCCCGTCAGCGTGGGGGAGCGCATCGAGTAACGGGTGAGTCGGAAAGTCGAGTGCTGCACAGAAGGCAAACCCGTTGACCGTCATTGCCCGCTCGTAGTCGCCACCGAGTGCGAGGTCGGAAACG
>DASSKS010000293.1:0-2054 GCA_035690245.1 Halococcus sp.
AGTTTTTAGTCCAGGTTTTTACGAGGGGTTGAGCGCGCGATTCCCCGAAGTAAAAAAGTGGGAGTCGAATTGGCTGGGGAGGTGTGTGGCCTGCGTTCTCATTTGAGTCAGGAATTCCCTTTGTACCATTCGAATTAATTAACTAAATGAAGATTTATATCCTGTTTCTAATAATATAGCTCATAGATCGCGAATTATCGTTCGAGTTTGCTTCAGCCACCGGATTCTCTGAGAGAAGTGTTCGGACATTTTTGACAGTCAATAGATAGCCCACAGCAACCACGGAACAATCGAACACCCTACCGAAATCGCCCGATAAAATTATACCACCGTTATTAGATGTACGAGAGGAGCGGAGTCGCGCCGTCGTGGCCGCGGGTTCGTCACAGAGTGATAGAAATGGCAACGTCAGAAACCTATATCGGTGCCATCGACCAAGGCACCACCGGCACGCGATTCATGGTGTTCGACCATAGCGGGCGGGTCGTCACCAGCGCTTACGAGAAACACGAACAGCTCTACCCGGAACCGGGTTGGGTCGAACACGACCCGATGGAAATCTGGGAGACGACTCAAACGGTGACCACCAGAGCGCTCTCTCGGGAAAACCTCGATGCTGCTCAGTTGGAAGCCATCGGCATCACCAACCAGCGCGAAACCACCCTGCTGTGGGACCGTGATTCTGGAATGCCAATCCACAACGCCATCGTCTGGCAGGATAGAAGAACGACCGACCGCATCGAGGAACTCGAACGAGAGGGAAAAATCGAGTGGATTCGGGAGAAAACGGGATTGGAAGCCGATGCCTACTTCTCGGCAACGAAAGCCGAGTGGTTGCTCGACAACGCAGACCCCATCAAGACCCAGCGTGCGCGGCCAGCAGACCTGCGCGATAGGGCCGCAGACGGCGAAATTCGCTTTGGGACCATCGACTCGTGGCTCATCGAAAAGCTCACGGGGAAGCACATCACGGATGTCACGAACGCTTCTCGAACCATGTTGTTCGACATCCACGAGATGGACTGGGACGGCGACCTGCTCGACGAATTTCGGGTCCCGCGCGCGATGCTCCCGGAAGTCCGGCCTTCTTCCGACGACGATTTCTATGGAACGACCGACCCCGAGGGATTCCTCGAAGCCGAAATCCCGGTGGCGGGCGCGCTTGGCGACCAACAGGCCGCGTTGTTCGGTCAGACGTGTTTCGAGGAAGGAGACGCGAAGAACACCTACGGCACTGGGTCGTTTTTCCTGCTCAACACGGGCGAGAAAGCGGTCGCAAGCGACCACGGCCTGCTTACGACGGTGGGTTTTCAACGCTCCGGCGAACCGGTCCAGTACGCGCTCGAAGGCTCGATTTTCGTGACCGGAGCGGCCATCGAATGGCTCGAAGACATCGAACTACTCGACGACGCGACGGAATCCGAGGAAGTCGCTCGAAGTGTGGATTCGACTGATGGCGTCTATCTCGTGCCGGCCTTCACCGGCTTGGGCGCACCCCACTGGGACGGCCGCGCTCAGGGCACTATCGTCGGCATGACTCGCGGCACCAGAAAAGCGCACATCGTCCGTGCGGCGCTCGAATCCATCGCCTTTCAAACCCGTGATGTCGCAGAGGCGATGGAGGCAGACGCCAGCGTCGAAATCAGTAGTCTGAAAGTCGATGGCGGCGCGGTGAAAAACAACTTCCTCTGTCAACTACAAGCGGATATCGTCGGCACGGAAATCGTTCGGCCCGAAGTCGACGAGACCACGGCGCTCGGGTCGGCGTATGCGGCGGGTCTCGCCGTGGGCTACTGGGACGACCCCGAAGAACTCCACGACAACTGGCGGGTCGACCGCGAGTTTGCGCCTGACAGTGTAGATGTCGATGCGCGCTACGAACGCTGGACCGAAGCGGTCGAGTGTGCCCGTGGCTGGGCACAGGAATAACACCGATGAACGCCACAAACACGACGACGATACGACGCGGATGGAACGAATCGCTCGATGAACACGAGGAGGGTGAAATAGATGGCTGACGCAGAAGAGAACTGGACGGCGAAGTACATCAACGA
>DASSKS010000294.1:0-7467 GCA_035690245.1 Halococcus sp.
GGCCACCCACTTGAATCCGACCGCTGTTTCGAACACCGCTTCGTCGTGTGCCTCGGCAACTCTATCAATGAGAAACGTTGTTGACACTGTACGAACCGCCGGACCCACGTCCGATTCGAGGAGGTAGTCGTAGATAGCGGCGAAAAACAGGTTTTCGTCGAGATAGCCGCGTTCGGGTGTGACCACCGCGAGACGGTCAGCGTCGCCGTCGTTTGCGATTCCCAATTCTGCGTCACCATCCCGGACTTGTTCTTCGAGGTCCGTGAGGTTTTCTGCGCTCGGTTCCGGTGGCGTCCCACCGAAATCGGACCGTTGTTCACACCGCAGTTGAGAAATGGTCGCGCCCGCGCGCGCGAGCAGTGCGTCGGTCACACCACGGCCGCTGCCGTACATTGCGTCGTATGCCACGGTGAGACCGTCGAGGTTCGTATCTGCCACGAGGTCGAGTGCGTGGTCTGCGTGCGATTTGACGACATCGACTTCTCTGATTGTGCCCCATTCGTCCTCCGAGAGCGCCTGCGGTTCTTCGAGATTCGCCTCGATTCGTTCAGTCACCTCGGGGAGTGCAGGCGCGCCGTCTGCGGGAATGAACTTCACGCCGTTGTATTCGGGTGGGTTGTGCGAAGCCGTAACCATCAGCCCACCTGCGAGTCCGCGGTCTGCGATGGCCCACGCTAGTAGTGGGGTGGGGCGGTCGCGTTCTGGAAGCAGGACATCGAATCCGTTGGCCGCGAACACTCGTGAGAGTTCTTCTGCGAACCCTCTCGAACTCTCGCGGGCATCGTAACTCACCGCAACCGGGTCTGTTAACCCTTCCTCGCGCAGGTGGGTGGCGACGGCCTGTCCGACCATCCGCACGCGCGGTGCGGTGAAGGTATCGAGCGTCGCCCGCCAGCCGTCGGTTCCAAAGGAGATGGCGTCCATGCGATGGGTGCTCCCGCCGCGACCAAAAACCTCCCGTGTGCCGGTCACTCACTCGCTACAAGCGCATCTTTCTCACTCCTCGAAAGGCACTTGATTGCGTGTTCGCGCGCGAGAGCAGCACCTCTCGAATCGAACGTCTCGCTGTGGCGGAGTGAAACGGGCGTCCGGCCACGGGTGTACTTCGCGCCATTGCCGGCGTTGTGTTCTCTGAGTCTGCGCTCTATATCGGTGGTATAGCCCGTATAGAGGGTTCCGTCGCTACACTCGACGATATAGACGTAATGGGACACGGCTGGGGATGGGAATTAGGCGTTTTTGGCGCGCTTTTTGGCCGCTTCGGCGATGCCGGCGTTCGCCGCACAGCCGGGGCAGGCGAATACTCGACCACGCTCGTCTGCGAAAACCCGTTCGAAGCGTTCTGAGATATGCGCGCCGCAGTGATGACATTCTGGCATAGGGGGACTCCTCGACAGCGGAGACTGTCAGTGATTGATAGCAGACTACGGAGCGATATATACCCTTCCCGGAACGTCGCCGTCCGCGCACGACCGTTTCGTGGAGTACGACCGTTATTCCTCGCGCGCTGCGTCGAGTGCCCGTGCAATCAGCCCTGCCTGTGCGCCCGCGACGAAGCCGGCGTTGATGTTCACTACCGAAAGGACGGTACACGACTGGAGTGCTCCTAAAAGAGCGGCCTCGCCGTCGCCACCGTAGCCATACCCCGAAGAAGTGGGAAGACCGATTACCGGTGCGTCCACGAGTCCCGCTACAACCGTGGGAAGCGCCCCTTCGCGTCCGGCGGCGACCACGAGCACGTCCGTTTTTGCGAGCGCATCGAGTTGGTCGAACAGCCGATGAATCCCAGCAACACCGATGTCCTCGTACTGTTCGACCGTGGCCCCCATCTCGCGGGCGATGGCCGCCGCCTCGCCCGCTGGCCCGGCGTCAACCGTGCCCGCCGTCACGATGCCCACCGTGCTATCGAGGGTTGGTGGGTTATATTCTGGCGATACGGCCCGAAGCACACCAGTATGCTCGTCGAATTCGACCGCTGTGTCGAGTCGTGTTTCGACCATCTCGGCGGTCGCTTCATCGACACGGGTTGCGATTCCTCGGCCAGTGGTCTCGACTGCGAGCGCAAGGAGTTCTGCCACCGCCTCTGGGGGTTTTCCCTCGGCGAACACCGCCTCTGGAACCCCGTTTCGGTCCTCGCGGGCGGCGTCAAATCGACCAGTCTTTCCGGTCGCATAGCCCGCAAGCCGTGCCTCAGCCACCGAAACCGAGATATCGCCCGCCGCGAGGGCCTCTAACGTCTCACGCATAGTTCCCTTTGGTGCCCGACACACTACTCCCCATCGACTCGTCGCCGCGCGAACCCCACAGAGAGCGCCGATATCGAACGATTATGGCAACGTTTATAAACCATCCTTCGGAAGATGGGTTTGTATGGCAGACCTGATCGTCAAAGCCGCCGTGAAGGATGAGCTGAGCGACATGAACGTCTCGTCGGATTTCTACGACGCCCTCGACGAGGAGGTTGCAGAGCTTCTCGAAGACGCTGCGCGCCGTGCCGACGAGAACGACCGAAAGACCGTTCAGCCGCGCGACCTATAACTGCATAATCCTCTATTTTTGCGCACGTTCGTGAGCGATAGCTCTCTCGGTTCGATTGCTTTGCCTACGGAATCACGAGCAGTTTGCCGACATCGCCTCCCTCGGTGACGGCGCGGTGGGCGATTCATGACGATGCAAAATCACTACAATCTCGCCTACCGCGAGGAAGAGCGCGAAATGTTGCCGCTCTGTGCGAAAAACAGTATCGGCGTCATCCCGTGGAGTCCGCTCGCGCGCGGCTATCTCACCCGTCCGCACGAGGAGTACGACACGACCACGCGCGGCGAGACTGATACATACGCCGACCGTGCAGCCTACGCCGGAGGCGGCGGCGAGGAAATCAACGAGCGCGTCCAAGAACTCGCCGACGAATACGACGCGACGATGGCTCAAATCTCGCTCGCGTGGATGCTCCACAAAGACTGGGTCGATGCACCAATCGCCGGCACGACGAGCGTCGAACACCTAGAGGACGCGGTCGCGGCGCTCGATATCTCGCTTTCTGCGGGTGATTTGGAGTATCTCGAAGAACCCTCCGAACCAGTCTCCAACACCGGCCACGAGTGAGGAGCGTCATCCCTCGGTAGAAACGGCGTTAGAGGTATGAGTCGTCGTATGCTTCCTCCGAGCGCTCTGCGTGGACATTACTACACTCGCTGCACTCGACGCGGCCCATGTCGTCCATCGTCGTATCCAACGAACCACAGTTCGCACAGTAATACCCGAACTGGTCGGTGAACTCCTCGTCGGTGTAGGCGGTGAAAAACGGTGCTTCGGTTCCCGAATCCCGTTCCTCTCGGTCGATATACACCTGCTGGCCGTCGTCGGTCGTGGCGGTCGTGTGGCCGTTTTCGCTCTCAGTATTCGGGAGGTCGCCATCGTATTCGTCCGCTGATTCGGATTCGGCATCCGCCGAGGACTCGGTATAGACGTATTCGACGAGTGATTCACCGTCGATTTCGATTGAGCGCTCGTCGGTTCGGGAGAGACCGAACTGTTCTGCGAACTGGCTGCCCTCCCTGTTGGCCTCAAGCGTGCTTGCTCTCACTCCTTCTGCACCCTGCTCGCGGAGGCTTTCGACTGCGGTTTCGAACAGTTCCGTGCCGATTCCCTTTCCGCGGTGTTCCGGGTCGACGAACAGCCAGCGCACTTCGCCCTCGTCTCCTGTGCGTTCGCCTTTGACGATGCCCGCGACTGTGGGTTCACCGCCGTTTACTGTGCTCTCTGCGACGAGTGTGACCGAATCCTCAAATGCTTCTCCTAACTGCTCCTCGCTGAAGTTCTCCGCTAACACTGCCTCGATTTGCTGTGGACTCAGCGCATACGAAGCGGTCATCGTACTCTCGACCAGTTCGCGTACCCGCTCTGTATCACTTGCCTTGGGTTCGCGTAGCTCCATACCCCCGCTTCGTCCTCGATGGCAATAAAACGGCGGAGAATCGTTGTACTAATTTGATTTCAGAGAAGGATATTGGGCCGGGCAGTGGAATCGTCAATCCAACGTTGCTCTCCATTTCGTGGTGGCAAATGGTTTGAGATGGTTTTAGTAGTAATCTTTATCCGCATGGAGGGCATACGTGGGAATGAGCGATGACCGACGAAGACGAGACGACGTGGCCGCCAGCGCTGTGGGCAGAGCAGTTCCAACAGGCGAGCGAGCAAGCCGTCGAACAGCAGACGGAGTTCGCAAAACAGCTGTTCGGAGCCAACGGGTCGGGGTTCGGCAACCTCTCCCAGCTCGCCGCGTCGAGCATGGGGACCGCGACGTTCAAGACGCGCGTCCAGAGCGGCGGACGAATCAGTATTCCCGACGCAGAACGCGAGGCGCTGGATATCGAGGAAGGCGACATCGTCCAGACAGTCGTGATTCCGGTCAAACGCAACAGAGAACAATGAGTCAGTACACCACACCCATCGAGACGGCGTTCGAGATGCAGCGCACAGTGTTAAAACAGAGCCAGCAGGCGGCGAAGCAGGGCATCAGCCTCCAGCAGAACGCGGGCCAGTTGGCGCTCACGGGGCTGAAAACCCAAGAGAGCCTCCAGCGTCAGGGCGTCGAGACCGCAGAAGCCGCGACGAACCAGTATTTCGACGCACTGGAGACCGCCACGCCCGCTGGCCAGAGTGTTCGGCAGTTCCGCGACGCCAGTGACGAGGGCTTCGCCCAGTTGAAAGAGGCTCACGCCGAGACTTTCGACCAGCTCGAAACCACGTTCGAGCAGGCCATCGCAAACTACGACGAGTTTTCTGTGGAGTACGCAGACGCACTCGACGAGCAGTTCGAGGAGCTACTCGGCGCACACGAGGACGTTCAAGACCAAACTGTCGAGGCACTCGAACAGGTCGAATCCCAAAATGAAGAATTCGCAGAGCGCTTCGAAGAACAGCTGAACGAACAGATAGCGCGCACCGAAGAACTCAGCGAGCAGTTCGAGGCCCAATCCGAACGACAGATGGAGCAGGCCACGGAGTTCCAAGACCAGCTTCAACAGCAAGTCGAGGAGTTCCAAGCACAACTCCTCTCACAGTCAGAGGAGTTCGAATCGCAGGTTTCGGCCTGAGCCAGTAGACACGCTTTTTTAGCACACACCACCTATGAGTCACATGAGCGAAAATCCAGAGAAAATACAGGAGAACTGGGCGACGATGATGAACGAGATGAACGACGCGGTGGCCGAATCCTTCGAGCAGAACATGGAGGCCCAAGCCGCGTTCATGGAGTCGTGGATGGGCGCGTTCGAGGGTTCGATACCCGACGCAGAGACGATGAACGAGGGCATGGAGGGCTACGGACGCGCCTACGAGGTCTGGATGGAGGCCGCAGAACAGATGAGTTCGCGCATCGCCGACGCCGCAGAAGGCGAGGACGTGAATATGACGGAATTTCGCGACATCTGGCTTCAGAGCGCGAACGAGGCCTTCTCGGAGGTAATGGGCACGACGGCCTTCGCCGCCGGCACAGGCGAGATGGTCGGCGACCTGATGGACCTCCAACAGCAGGTGGACGATATGAGCCAAGACACGTTGGAGAGTCTCGGCTTCGCTACCCGTGACGACATCGACGAGGTCGCAGAGCGGCTCATCGAACTCGAACGCCGCCAGCACGAGGTTTCACAGAAACTCGACCGGCTCTTGGAGGAATAATGGCAGAACGCGAATCACCGTTCAACCCGTTCACGATGGCGCTCGACACCCAACGACGGAGCTTTGAGGCGGCGGCCGAGGCGGTCGAGAAGACCGAAATCGGTCCCGAACAGCTTGCAGAAATGGCCTCTGTCGAAGTGGGCCAAACACCGAGTGACGTAGTGTACACCGAGAACAAACTCGAACTCCTCCATTACGAACCACAGACCGATGAGCAGCATGATGTCCCTATTCTCATTATCTACGCACTCATCAACAAGCCGTTCATCCTCGACCTCCAGCCCGACCGTTCGGTCGTGCGACGGCTGCTTGAGGCGGGCTTCGATGTCTACATGATAGACTGGAACGAGCCATCCAGACTCGACCAGCATTTGACGCTCGATGACTACGTGAACCGGTATATCGACAACTGCGTCAACGAGGTCTGTGAGCGCTCGGAACTCGATGCCATCAACATTCTGGGGTACTGTATGGGCGGGACGATGTCCGCGATGTACGCCGCGCTCCACCCCGAGAAGGTCAGAAATCTCGGATTGATGGCCGCCGGACTCTGCTTTGACGATACGGGTGGCGTACTCGAACTCTGGGGTGATGGGGAGTATTTCTCGCCGCGCGACCTCACCGACACGTATGGCAACGCGCCCGCTGAAATGCTCGATGTTGGCTTTGCGCTGATGGACCCCATCTCGAATTACGTCTCGAAGTACGTCAGACTCTACGACAATCTCGAAAACGACGACTTCGTGGAGAACTTCGGGCGGATGGAGCGCTGGCTTTCGGAAGGAATCGACGTTGCGGGCGACACCTTCGCACAGTTCGTTGAGGATATCTATCAGGACAACAAACTCTACAACAACGAACTGGCCCTCGGTGGTGAGCACGTCAATTTGGAGCGTATCGATATGCCGGTATTGCAGATTACGGGCGAATACGACCACCTGATTCCCTCGGAGACGAGCAAGCCATTCAACGAGGTCATCGGGAGCGAGGACACCGAAGTCATCGAATATCCGACCGGGCACATCGGTCTCTCGGTGTCGGGAAGCTCTCATGAAAACGTCTGGCCCGAGGTCTGTGAGTGGTTCGAGGAGCGCTCACAACTCGACACCGACGACGAAGCAGTTAGTACCCAAGACCCGAATATTGCGGAGGGCACAGAAGAAGCCACTGATGAGGCGGGTGACGAAATCACGGTCGAGGAGGACGATGAAAGCATCGTCGTGGAGAGCGACGAGGACACAGCCGACGTGAGTGATGGGAGCGACGCCGACATCGAGAGCGTTTCGGGCATCGGCGGAACCTACGCCGACCGCCTGCGCGAGGCGGGAATCGAGACGACCACGGACCTCGCGGCCGCCGACACCTCGACTGTGGCTGATGCCGCCGGAATCTCTGAAAGTCGTGCCCGAGACTGGGTCGAACAGACATCTGAGTGACGAGCAGAAATCTCCGTTTCTCCCGACCAGTGCGGTTTACAACACGACGGCTAGCATCACCTCGTCGATGTACTCGCCCTCGAACTTGTAGTGATTTTCTCTGATTGCTTCGACATCGCCACCGTGAGCTTCGAAGAACTCGATGGCCTCTTCGTTGGTCGAGGGAATCGAGTTATAAATTTTTTCATAGTTGTTCTCCTCGGCCCATGCCAGTCCACGGTCGAGCAGATGACCACCAATACCGTGGCCTTGGTACTCCTCTAGCACTCCGAGCGTGAGTTCTGCGGTGTGTGAGAGCTTTTCCAACTCCGGGGATTCGAGGTGAATCCAGCCAACGACCTCCTCTCCG
>DASSKS010000295.1:0-2210 GCA_035690245.1 Halococcus sp.
TCTATACGATGCACAAGTGGTGGGCGCGGCGGTTGGGCTGTGTCTTTCGGACCATCGCGCTCTACACCCTGCTTTCGGACGCCGACGACGCCACGGTGCGCCACCCGGCGACGGGCCAAGAAGCCAGCCTCGCCGAACTCGGACTCGAAGACTACGACGACCTCCAAGACGTCCTCGACAGCGTCTCGCAGGCCGACCCCGAACCGCTCTGGAAACTCTACACCAAGGACGTGACCATCGAGGACAAGAACATCCTCGACCCGTTCATGGGTGGCGGGACCTCTCTTGTCGAGTGTTCCCGGTTTGGCGCGCAGGCAACGGGCTACGACCTCAATCCGGTGGCGTGGTTCGTCACGAAAAAGGAAATCGAAGCCGGAGAAACAGACCTCGAAACACTGGAGACGGGCTTCGAGCAAGTCGAGGAAGCGGTCGCAGACGAACTCAAAAGCTACTACAAAACACCCTGCCCGAACAGTGACCACGCACTCGGTGAGCACGACGCCGACGCGATGTACTACTTCTGGACGAAGGAGCTTGATTGTGCCTCCTGTGGCGCGACGGTTTCGCTGTTCAATGACTACCGCATCGGGAAAGGTCGGTACGAAAACAAGGGCAAATACAACGTGCTCTGTCCCGACTGTGAATCAATCGTGCTCGTGGACGATTGGCAATCCGAATCGACGTGTTCTGACTGCGGCCACGAGTTCGTCCCGAAAGAAGGGACAGTAAGCGGGTCGAACTACACCTGTCGGGACTGCGGCCAGAAGTACGGAATCACGGACGCAATTCAAGAACAGGATGGATTCGACACTCGACTCTACGCGGTCGAATACTACTGTCCGACCTGCGACGAGCGCCGGGACATGAGCAAATCCGACGTGAAAGGCTACAAACCGACTGAGCAGGCCGACATCGAGCTATTCGAGCGAGCGAAAGCCGAGTGGGCCGAGGCTGAGGAACTCCATGAGTACGTGCCAAATACGCCGATTCGACCCGGTTGGAAAACTGCTTCAACACAGTTTCCCGGAAACGCGCCGGGAGCCGGAGATATTGGCGACCACGGCTACGAGAAGTGGTCGGATATGTTTAATTCAAGGCAGCAACTTTGCTAAGCAAAGTTGCTGTGTGCAATCGACCAAATCGAAGACCAGAATGTGAAGGAATATCTGCTGTTGGCATTTTCGGATTCGCTTCGAGTGAATAATCTGATGACAACATATGATTCAGGATATAACAAGATGGATCACATATTCAAAACAAATTCATTCGATCCTCCAACCCTTCCAGTTGAAAATAATACATGGGGGACTGAATACGGTCGGGGGACATTTACCGCGATGTATGATATGGTCAAATCGGGTATTGAGTACGCAAATTCGCCAACAGATAGGTACATCAACGAAAACGGCCAGACAGACGAAACAGTAAAATTCAAAAATTGGACTGAAGATAATATATCTGTCTATCAAGGTGATTCCCGCAAAATCCCAGATGAAAACGAATACGATGCGGTCATCACCGACCCACCGTACTACAACAACATCATCTATTCCGAACTCTCCGACTTTTTCTACGTCTGGCAGAAAATTCTCTTAGAAGACGAATACGAAGGATTCGACACGGCCCACACCCCACGCGCGGAAAGCATCGTCTCGAATCCCGCAGAAGGCAAGGGGAGGGCGGAGTTCGAGGTCGAATTGAAACAGGCCTTCGGAGCCGTCGAGCGCGCGCTGAAACCCGATGGAAGTCTGGTATTCACCTACCACCACAGCGATTCCGAATCGTGGGGCGAGTTGCTGGAGGCGCTGTGTGAGACCGGCTTCGAGGTCACGGCGGCCTACCCGATTTCTGCGGACATTCAAAAATTCACGAAGGGCGCGGCGGTATCCTTCGACATCATCATCGTCGCGCGACCGGCGGGCGAGCGCGAGCCAATCTCGTGGAACGCACTCCGGCGGCGGATTCACCGGACCGCAGACGACGTGCGCGACGCACTGGAGGAAAATCGGGACCTCTCTGCTGGTGATGTCGGCGTCATCGAGATGGGCAAATGCTTTCAGGAATACTCGAAACACCACGGTGCGGTCCGCCGGGCGGGCGAGGAGATGACGGCAAAGGAGGTCGTCGCGGAGATTTATGGTATCATTCAGGAGAACGCGGTCGGCGAACAGGACGTGTATCTCGACCTGCTCGGCTATGCGAATCCGACC
>DASSKS010000296.1:0-3690 GCA_035690245.1 Halococcus sp.
GACCCATCAAATTCGAGTACGAAACTGAATGGGATGGAGTTCGCGGACGGATACGAATCACCGATGCGTGGCTCAGGTGATTAGTTCGCTTCCTCGTCGCGGAGTGCCGCCGGCTTGCCGATGGGAAGCGACCCGAACAGCGCGTAGTGGATGGCGAACGAAACGGCGAGTAAAACAACGAGACCGGTGACGACGCGGGTTGTACACGATGACATGGATTCAGCAACCATCGCCGCGCCAAAGAAGACTCCGCTTTACTCCTCGGTGTACGGGATTTTGGTGTATGCACCGATGAGCGCAGCAGCGAGGTCAATGCCCGCGACGTGGGCGCACTCGTCGATAATCGAATGTTGCACTGTGCAGTTTTCGATGGTAGTTTCGGGAAAGACCACCGAGTACTCGACGGTCGAGTTCTTTACGACCGCTCCGGGCATGATATGGACGCCAGTACCGATGTCGCTTCCTTCGACGGTTGCGTCCTCCGCGATGGTGGAGTCGTCCTCAAGCGTCCACGCGACGGTTTCGAGGTAGCTTTCGGGCGTGCCGATGTCGAACCACGCATCATTAAAGGTGTAGGCATAGACTGACTGGTTTGCTTGGAGCCACTGGACGAACCAACCCGGTTCGTCGGGGTTGTTGTCGCCAGCGAGGTACTCCTCGAACGCGAGCGCCTCGGCGGGGAAGGCATAGCAGGCAATCGACACTAACGTGCTGTTCGGTTCGTCGGGTTTTTCCTGAAAATCGACCACTCGGTCGCCATCGAGTTCGACCAGCCCATAGGAGGTCGCGCGCTCTTTCGATTCGACGTCGTAGGCCGCGATGGTCGGGGCCGCACGCGATTCGAAGTCGTCCAAAAAATCGCTAATGGAAAAACTGATGAGGTTGTCGCCGGCAATCACCAGCAAATCGTCGTCGATTCCCTCGCGGTCGACGAGTTGGGCCAACGCGCCGATGACGCCGAACTTCTCGCCCTCGCCCGAGGAGTCCTCGACGCTGAGTTGTGGCTTCGAAAACTCACTTTCTTCGAGATGGGTCTCGAAGTCTGCGGCAAAGCGCTCGTTTGTACTGACGTATACGTCTTCGATGCGGTCGTCCGATTCGAGTTCGGCGAAAATCCGGTCGATTATAACTGTGTCACCGACCGGTAAGAACATCTTCGGCCGATGTTTCGTAATCGGCCAGAGGCGCGTCGCATATCCACCCGCGAGCACGATGGCTTTCATGCGCTTTCTGTCTCGGCGGTCGGGTAAGTCCTTTTTCATTCCCCGGTACGCTGGTTTAGCGATTCCGGCGTCGGTGACGGTCGCGGAGGCAGAGAGTAAAGCGTCTGTCCCGCGAACGAACCGCCGCAGGTGACTGTACGGGACAACAAGTTTAATTGCCACTCGGTGAAACCACCCAGTAATGAACCGACGACGATTCCTCCGGCGAGCGAGTGCCGGTGTAGCCGGGTTGGCGATGCTCGCTGGCTGTACGAGCAGTGGTAACTCGGGAAATCCTGATTCAGGGACGAACGCCGGTGGGGTGACGACCGCCAGCGGGAAACCGAGCGGAACCCTGAATATCGCTACGTACTCGTCGTTTACGGGGAAGGGAACGGCGGGCAACTGGCTCAAATCCGCCTTTGAGAGCGAGTATCCAAAGGTCACCGTCGAGTTCACGATTCCCGAAAACGGCGTCAATCAGTACGTCGGGCGGGCCATACAGGGTGCGCCAATCGATGCCGACCTCTATGTTGGATTGAACACGAGCGAACTCGTTCGCGTGAGCCAGAAACTCGACAGTCCGTTGTTTCAACCCGTCAGAAACCGTCTCGACCGCGCCGATACGATAAAAAACGGACTCAAAATCGACCCGAAAGGCCGCGCGATTCCCTACGATACGGGGTACATCACACTGGTCTACAACGCAGAGAAGGTGAAAAATCCGGGAACGTTCGACGCCCTCCTGAAATCGCGTTATGCGGGCGACCTCATCACCGAAAACGCCCAGCAATCGGACCCCGGACGGGCGTTTTTGCTCTGGTCGATTATCGCCAAAGGGAAAAACAACTATCTCGATTACTGGAAAAAACTCATCGACAACGGCGTGAACGTGCTTTCCGATTGGGAACCGGCCTATCAGGCGTATATGAACGGCGAGGCTCCGATGGTGGCCTCCTATTCGACCGACCAAGTGTACTACCACGGCCCGGACGTCGATATCTCGAAACACCAAGTCGGCTTTCTCAACGGTCAGGGCTATGCGAACCCCGAGGCGATGGCGCTGTTCGCAAATTCGAACAACCCAGAACTCGGGCGGCTGTTCATGGATTTCGTGCTCACGAAGAAAGCCCAGAGCCAAATCGCCGTTAGAAATGTTCAATTCCCCGCAGTCAAAGGCGTCACTCCGAGTAAAGAATTTTCGAAATACGCAAAGGAGCCACCCGAAGCGGTCACCTTTAGCTACGACGAACTCGCCGGGTCGGTCGAAACGTGGGTCGAAGAGTGGGCGAGACTGGTCGCAAGCGCGTGACGCGGTGGTCCGAACGGTTCGTCCTCCCGCTTGGATTCGCGCTGACGCTTTCCATACTGGCCGTCGTTTTCTACTATCCCGTCACGAGCGTCCTCGTCGAAGCCGTCGTTCGCAGCGGTTCGCTAACGATAGCTCCCCTTCTCGATGTGCTCTCCGACCCGTTTTATACTGGTGTGGCTCACTACCTGTTTACGGCTCCGTCGAGCGTTCCAGAAGGAATCCTCGCGTGGATTCGGGCCGGATTTCCGCCAGTGGAGTTCGGGCTGTTCGGGTTTACGATCTATCAAGCACTGCTTTCGACGGTAGCGAGCGTCATCATCGGCTTGCCGGGAGCGTATCTGCTCTCGCGTTTCGAGTTCCGTGGCCGACGAACGCTCCGCTCACTGACTATTCTTCCGTTCGTGCTTCCTTCGATTATGGTCGCGGTCGGATTTCTCGCCATGTTCGGACAAAATGGACTGCTCAACGACGTTCTCGGCGCGCTCGGACTCGGTTCGATAAACATACTATTCACACTCAAAATCATTATTCTCGCGCACGCCTTCTACAACGCACCATTGATGACGCGACTGGTGACTGCCTCGTGGGAGACTGTCGACGCCCGGCGCGTCGAGACTGCACGCGCACTCGGCGCATCCCCGCTTCGGGCGTTCCGCGATGTCGTCTTACCTGAATTGCTCCCCTCGCTGCTGACTGCTTCGCTGCTCACGTTTATCTTTACGTTCATGACGTTTCCGATAGTACTCGCACTGGGCGGGCTTCGTCTCGCAACCGTCGAGGTCTGGCTCTACGCCAGCGTGCAGAACCTCGAACTGGCGGAGGCTGCCGCACTCGGCACGCTCGAAACGGTGCTCACGCTTACGCTCACCTACCTCTATCTCCGGTACGAGGCGCGACAGGTGAGTTCGCGCGGCGGTGAAGCGGTGCTGTCTCGTCGGCCACTCCATATTGGATGGCGAACGCTCTCTGACCCGGTTCGGGTGGGATTCGGAGTATATGGAATCGTAGTTCTCGTACTGTTCGTCGGCCCACTCGCAAGCATGATTATCGAGAGTATAACTGGCCCGAATGGTGGGGTTACGACCGTCTATTATGAATTTTTGCTGCGTCAGCAGACCGCAACAGCGGTCGGGACCGTCAAACCCTTCCCGGCAATCAAAAATTCACTGATTTTCG
>DASSKS010000297.1:0-3122 GCA_035690245.1 Halococcus sp.
ACGTGGATGGGTGCTGGCTGTGACAGCACCGATTTTCACTCCTCACGCCCCACACTCTCGACACGCTTTCCCCGCTCCTGTGGAATCACTCGTCGTTCGGCGTCCGTCCACTCGCGGTCGAGTTCGTGGCCCTCGAACAGCCTGTCGAGAAAGACCGCGAGCGAGGCGACTTCTGAGTGGGGCTGATTCGTCACGGCAACGTTGTAATCTGCAGCCTCGTAGACATCGAAGGGGACTTTCTCCGCACCGACCACGACGAGGAGGGGTTCCGTTCGGTGCGCCGACCGAATCTCGCCTTCGACCTCATGAATGGGAAGGCCGTACATCGTCAGATGCACCACAGAACCCTCGAACCCGCGGAGCAGTGCCCGCGGGGAATCGGTGACATCGGCCCGAAATGGCCCTCCGAATCGCTCGGTGACGCCCTCGACGGTTCGGCGCGCGCTCTCTGCATTGCCCGCGAACACCACGCGGTCGGCACCGAGCGCACGAGCGGTGAGTCCCACATGGGAGGTCATCCGCTCGTCGCGGCCCGGACGGTGGCCGAGTCTGAGAACACAAACGTCGGGTTCGTCCTGCATTCGTGGCTAGGTCGCCGATTCGATGGCCGAACTGATGGCATCGAACGAATGGTCCGAAAGGGCGGTGCCGTTCACGAACACCGTTGGCGTTGCGCTGACGCCCTGTTTGAGACCCTGCGTTCGGTCGCCCATAACAGTTTTTTTATATTTTCGGTTCTTCGCTGCGTTGCGAACGGTCTCGCCCTTGAGACACATCGCATCCGCTATCGAGGCATAGAGGTCTGGACCGAGCGCGTCCTGATTCTTAAAGAGCTGTTCTGCGTACACCCAAAACGCCTCGTCGCCAGCACGGACCTGTGCCGCACGCGCCGCGTTCGCCGCGGTGAACGATTCGGGCTTCACGACCGGAATGGGAAAGTCGTAGTGCTCGTAGCGGATTTTCCCCGGTTTGATGTACTGTTTTTCGATTTTCGGAACGACGTTGAGGGTGTACTCCCGGCAGTGTGGACAGCCGAAGTCCTCGTAGGCGGCGACGGTCACGTTCGATTTCGGGTCGCCCTTTTTGGGTGCGGGAAGCGGTTGGTTCACCGAGTTCGCGCCGTTCGATTCGAAACACGGGAGGTTCGCATCGATGGTTGCATCAGCGCTACCTGACGCGCCGAATCCGAGACAACCCGCAAGCGCGCTTGCGGCGACGCCACCCATCCCGAGCAATGCCCGCCGTCTGGTTACGGCTGGCGTCGAATCCGAGGATGGCTCGCGGTTCGGTTCCATTGGTCAGTTCTCACTTCCCAGTAGGGATAAATCCCCCGCCACGCCGTTGTGGCGCTGTCTCCGACCGGAAGACACATACTACGAGGCGAGACAGTCGGGATATGCATCTCTCCGACAAACGAGTACTTGTCACTGGTGGGGCGGGTCTCGTCGGCTCTCATCTCACAGAACGACTCCTCTGCGACAACGAGGTCGTCGTTGCAGATGACCTCTCGAAAGGCGAACGAGAGCGCGTTCCCGATGGAGCCGAGTTCATCGAGGCCGACATGACCGACCCCGAAGACGTTGCAGCAGTTATCACTTCCGACCTCGACTGTGTCTTCCATTTCGCCGCCTATACCGATACGAACTACGCGAATCCACGCCAACTGTTCGAGGAAAACGGCGCGATGACCTACAACGTCCTCGAACGAATGGCAGACGTCGGTGTTTCGAACATCGCTTTCACCTCCTCCTCGACGGTCTATGGCGAAGCCCCGATGCCAACCCCCGAGGACTACGCGCCGCTCGAACCCATTTCCATCTACGGCGCGAGCAAACTAGCCGACGAAGGCATCCTTTCGACGTATGCCCACTCTCACGGGTTCACCGTCTGGCTGTTCAGATTTGCGAACATCGTTGGCCCATACCAGCGTGGGAACGTCGTGCCCGATTTCATCGAAAAGCTCGAAGACAATCCTGACAGATTAGAAATTCTCGGCGATGGCCGACAGGAGAAATCCTATCTGCACGTTTCTGACTGCATCGAGGCCATCCAACACATCGTCGAAGGAACGGAGGCGTCGATGAACACCTACAATCTGGGTACGCGAACCACGACCTCCGTGACGCGAATCGCGGACATCGTATCAGATGAGATGGGTCTCGACCCTGAGTACGAATACACTGGAGGTGACCGCGGCTGGACGGGCGACGTGCCGCGAATGCGTCTCTCCATCGAGAAACTCGCCGCACTCGGCTGGGAGCCTGAACTGTCGAGCGACGAGGCGGTTCGACGCGGTGTGTGCGAACTCATCGAGGAACTCACCTGACCGGAAGAGTCAGACTGAAAACCCAGTTCGTGCCTCACAGTCGTGATTTTCGGCTTCGAGCGTTGCCACTCCAGTGTACGAACCTGATTTCGGATTTTCCCACTCGCCTTCGTAGGTCACCGATTCGTCGGATGTGAGTTCTTCCGATTGAAGCATCTGTGCGAACATCCTGCCCGTAGACCACCGCCAACGTTCGTCCTCGCCGTCGAATACGGCGAAGTCTGCGGTGTGGGCGTCTCGAAAGGAGAGTGTCACGGGTTCGTCGCCCTCGTTTTCTATCGTGAAGACGAACGATACCTGGTTGTTTTCGATCTGTATATCGAGGGTTCCGGTGAGCGCCATAGCCATAAATCGAACGAGCGAAACAAAAACTGAACGGTGGACCTTTATCCGCCAGCGACCGAGCACAACTGTGCAAATCGTCGGCTACGCTCACGACGAACCCGCCCTTCTAGTGGCCGACGACGGACGGATGCGCAGACAGGCGCTCACTCCGGGGACGGACCTCGCCTACACGCTTGGGGACCGTCACTGTGCGGGCACGATGGAGGACGAAACGCACATCGTCTGCAACCGCACGCGCGCACCGTACTGCGAGATTCACGCCACGCCGTGGGCCGTCGCAAACAACCGCGACTCGACAGAAGAACACGCCATCTATCTCGCGGCCTTTGCACCCGGCGTCTTCAAAGTCGGCGTCACGCGGTCGTGGCGACTCGAAACTCGACTCCGAGAGCAGGGCGCAGACCGTGCCGCACACATCCATACGGTGCCGGATGGACGGATAGCACGCGAG
>DASSKS010000298.1:0-3437 GCA_035690245.1 Halococcus sp.
GATATGTTCAGGATAACCGAGGAGATACGCGCCGAAAGTGTGGCGCGGTAGAAATCAGACAACACAATGGCAACACAAGAAGACAGAGCGGTTCAGGCCGCACAGGACACAGTTGTACGAGAGACCGACGAAGGCTATCGGGTGCTCGGGGCACCGGAAAAATCGGTCACCCACCAACACGACATCGACCGCATCCCCGAGAAGGACGTGACTCAGGAGATGTTGGACGAATCGGGCGAAAATCCCGAAGCGTGGTTGATGTACGGTGGCAACTACGAACAGCACCGCTACACGACCTGCGACGTGATTACGAAGGACAACGTCGCGGACCTCGAACTCGAACACGAGATGACCGTCGGCAACGGTTCGAGCATGGAGGGGTCGCCAATCGTCGTGCCGGGCGATCCTCCGATAATGTATCAAACGAACGGGCCGGACCACATCAAGGCCATCGACCCGCGCGAGGGCGAGGTGCTCTGGAGTTACACCTACGCCGTGCCGAACGACGTTGTGCTCTGTTGTGACGACAACAAACGCGGCGCGGCGGTCTATGAGGACAAGGTCTTCATCACTACCCTCGATTCCGGTGTGCAGGCACTCGACCGCTACACCGGCGAGGAGGAGTGGTATGCGAGCACCGAAGACCACGAACACGGGTATTCTGCGACGTGGGCACCAATCGTCCACGACGGCGTGGTGTACACCGGAAGCGCGGGCGGCGAATACGGCGTCCGGGGCTTCATGACCGCCCTCGACGCCGAGACCGGCGACGAGGTCTGGAAGATCAACACCTGCCCCGAAGAGGAGTACGTCGGCGACGCTATCAACCAGTCCGGCGGGACGGTCTGGATGACGCCGACGCTCGACACCGAACGCGGCGTGTTGTACCTGCCAATGGGCAACCCGAGTCCCGACTTCGACGGCTCAGTCAGACCGGGACCAAACCGGCACACCGCCGGGACGCTGTGTGTCGATGCCGAGACCGGCGAGTTCGAGTGGTTCCATCAGGAGTCATCGGGCGACATCTGGGATTATGACTCCTCGAACCCCCGGATGTTGATTCGAGACTTGGAGATCGAACACCGCGACCAGACCACCGATGTCGTCGTGGATGCCGGAAAGACCGGCTGGGTCTATACGATGGAGGCCGATACGGGAAGACTCATCGAGCGCTCAGAACCCGGCGTCCAGCAGCTGAGTATGTTTCGGATGATTCCCCACATCGACGAGGGACGACGGATGCCGTTCATGCCCGGCGGAATGGGTGGCAACGACTGGCAGCCCGCGACTTACTGCCCTGAAACCGGGCTGTGCTACTTCAAGATGCACAACAACGGTCAGGAGGCGTGGTGGCGCTTCGAGGAATACGAAGAAGAGGGCCAGAAGTACTGGGGCGGCGTGCTCGAAGACGAGATGGAAGGCACTCCCGAGGGCTACAACGGCTCCATTGGAGTTATCGACGCCGTTGACCCCGCCACCGGAAAGATCGTCTGGCAGGACTGGATCGACAGCGACATCTACCTCTGGGGTGGCTCGATGTCAACCAGTACTGGACTGGTGTTCACCGGCACACAGAACGGCGAAATCATCGCTTACGACGGCGAAAACGGCGACCGGCTCTTCGAGTTCGATGCGGGCGAGACGCCGGTTTCGTCGAGTCCGATGAGCTGGTACGACCCTGACACCGAAAAGCAGTACGTCGCCTTCCAAGTCGGTGGTAGCGGCTGGCTCCGCCGTGGCACGCGCGACGACCGATTGTTGATTTTCTCGATGGAAGCGTAGGCCGACTGACCGACCTCGAAATTTTTTGCGGTGCTCTATGAGAGCTACTGGTGTACTATTCAGGAAGATATCTGACAGATATTACAATAATGTTGGTTGATATTAGTGCATATACTGGGAATCCTGAAGCAAAATAACCGCACCGCGCCACACGCCTCCACTTTTTTCCTCGTCGGGTGGCCTCCCTGCGGTCGGCCACCACTCCTCGCAAAAACCTGGACTAAAAACTCCCGCTCACTCCCTCCGGTCGCTCGCGGTTCAACTGCTTGCCCGCACCACACGCCTCCCCAGCCGATTCGCTCCGCTCCCTCCGGTCGCTTCGCTCATCCCTCGCACGGTGTCCGCGCTCGGTGCTCGCTCACGGGTCGTTTACGCTCCCCGTTCGCTTTCGAGGCGCTCACTTCGTTCACGCCTCGCTCCGCACACGAGCGCAAGCGCGCGCCACCGCCCTCGGAAATAATCGGATTTTCGACAGACAGTTCGGACAGTGCCGTACTTACGTTCAGCACCCGGAGATGAACTCGTGTCGAACGCCAGCGGACCCATCGGCGTCATCGCGGGCGTCGTTTCGCTCGCGCGCCGGGAACGAATCGTGCTCACGGCGGCGAGCCTCGCGTACTTCTCGTTCATTTCGGTAGTACCCCTGCTCATCCTTCTCGTCGTCGCCGTCTCGGAGTTCGGGGGCCATGCGCTTGCGATGGGTGTCGTGAGTCGGGCAACGCACGCACTCGCCGCCGAACACGCAGACCTCTTGGGGAAAATCGTCTTCAGCGCGGCAAACAGACAGCAGGCGACGGTCATCGGCGTCGTCGTCCTCCTCTGGGGTGCGCTGTTGACCTTCCGCGCGCTCTCGACCGCCTTTGCGAGCGTCTACGACACCCACGGCGAGCGCTCGCTGGTTAGTACAGTGATGGACGTGGTGCTCGTCTTTGTCGTTATCGTCAGTGTGACGGTGGCGATAGTGGTCCTCGGCGTCGCGCTATCGCTGTTCGTCGATATCCACCTCTGGAAGACCCTCGGCCCGTTCGTACTCTGTTCGGTGCTCGTGGCCGTGTTCTTCCCGTTGTTCTACATCCTCCCCGATGTCGATATACGGGTCACGGAGGCCCTTCCGGGGACGGTGTTCGCCGCCGCCGCGTGGACCGTTCTGCAATCGCTGTTTGGGTACTACGTGGCACTCTCTGGCGTGACGCGATTTTACGGGGCCGCGAGCGCCTTCTTGCTCATCCTTGTCTGGCTCTACGTCGGCGGATTCGTCCTCCTCCTTGGAGCGGCACTCAACGCCGTGCTCTCCGGTCGCGTCGAACCGGACACCGGCTGGCTTCCAGTCGATACCTGAGTGCATCCATCAGAAATCTCTCGCCTGATATTCTCCGGTAGCTGCCCTCGCTGGCTTTGTGAGAGACATCGAGACGTCTGCACGACAGTTCATCCCAACCACGATATAGGTCTGTGCAGTGCGGGTTCCCACCGATTTATATAGCCGTCGGTCGAAAACGGGTTCGTGAGTACCAACGCGCGTATGACCTCCGTCAGTCGAACGTTCACGCCGGAGGGCAACCATGAGTGAGGGAGAGTCAGAAACCGATACAGCAGAAGAAACCGACGCAGAAGAGACAGCCATCAGTGAATCGGTTCGCAGTGAGCACACAGAA
>DASSKS010000299.1:0-3951 GCA_035690245.1 Halococcus sp.
CTTCGAGGTCGAACCTACGAGAGTTGGTCTCGCCGTGGACCTGAAGCGTGAGGGTGCAAGCCTCTGGATCGAACGCAGAGCGCAATCGGTGGACGGCATCGGTTTGCTTTCCGTTGATGTAGTCGCCACTCCCGGACGCGGATGCGGTCTCCGGGTCGTAGGGTTCATCCGCCGGCCTGTCGAGGATAGCGTATTCGCGGTCGTGCTCGATGGTCCCTCCGTCGGTGATTCGTCCCTTCGTCCTCTCGAATGGATCGAGAGCTTTGATTGGATAGGTCGTGATTCGGCGGAGTTCGGCCATCGTTGAGGAGAAATCTCTACCGTTCTATATACTGTTTGTGCTACCGGCGTAGTGGTCTATGCACAAGGAACGTCGTCGCTAGGCTGATTGTACCCTACAACAAGAGGTGTGGCTATTGGCAGGGCGAGGATTAGGGTTCGCTACTCTTGCTAAAGGCGTACAATAGAAGAGGAGTTAATTCCAATATCCAGTGTATAATCATCTCTACTGTATTTGAATACTTCTGATTGTCCATTACGTGCTGAAATTTTCACTTGATAGGTGTATAAGTATGGGGCTATGTCCGTGCATCGGTAAGCTATATACTCACCTGCTGCTATCTTTGTAGTCTTCGAAAACACTACTGGTTTTTCCGATACATCGAATGATTCGTATGGAGTTCGCTCGGCTGGATCAATTGTATTTTGTGAGAGGATAGTTACGATTATCTGAACTGTCTGTCGCTTGTCTGTGTTATTTGTGAGGGTGATAGCGGGTAACGCTGGGTCGGAAACAATTGTCCGCTGCTCATAGGGAGTAGGTATTTTCGTTGTACAGGAAGCGGACCGGGTTTTCTCGGTGGTAGCAGGAGAAGTGACCATAGGTGTGGATGAAGATGTTGATTTGGAGGTCTTCCCAGTAGTTGATATGGCGGTATCAGTTGGAGATTCACCTGAACTAGTCGTATCTGAGGTGTCAGAACTATTTCCCAGACATCCACTGAAGAGTAGAACAGAACCTAAACCGAGGAACCGGCGACGATTCATGATTGTGAGCTGTGTCAAACTGGTAAATGCTTTCTGGTGGTTGAAATTGTGTCCTAGATTGTGTATTGGGCTTCAGTCCTACCGTGGTTGCGGGACGGTAGGTGAAGACGGATGGTCGCCCGTTACCCTTCGTGGCCCGGAATCCCGCGCTCGGTCATCGCGCGCGCATCGAGCACCTCGTCGGCTTCGTCCTCGTCCAAATACCCCTTCTCGATGACGGCTTCGCGGATGGTTTTCCCCTCTTTCAGTGCGTCTTTTGCGACCTCGCTCGCCGCGTCGTAGCCGATGTGGGCGTTCAAGGCGGTGGCGAGCGCCATGCTCTGTTCGACTTGTTTTTCACACTGCTCGCGGTTGGCTTCGAGTTTCGCAATGAACTTCTCGGCGAACGTCTCGCTGGCGTTTGTGAGCAGCGCAATCGACTGGAGGGTGTTGTGGGCGATGACGGGCTTGTAGAGATTCAGGTCGATTTGGCCGTTTGCGGCACCAGTCGAGACCGCGGCGTCGTTGCCAACCACTTGGACGTGGACCTGATTGACCGCTTCAGCCACGACAGGGTTGATTTTGCCGGGCATGATGGAGGAGCCGGGCTGGTTTTCGGGCTGGTCGATTTCACCGATGCCATTTCTGGGTCCCGAAGCCAGTAGTCGAAGGTCGTTTGCGATTTTGTTCAACGAACCTGAGACTGTGCGAAGCGCGCCGTGGGCTTCGCCCATCGCGTCGTGGGCGGCTTGGGCTTCGAAGTGGTCGGTGGTCTCCTCAAATGGTAGTCCGGTTTCATCCGAGATGTGCTCGGCGGCGAGTTCGGGAAACTCTGGATGGGTGTTGAGTCCAGTGCCCACCGCTGTGCCCCCAAGCGCGAGTTCCGAGAGATTTCTCCTCGTTCTGCTCACCCGCGAGATTCCCTTGTCGATTTGACAGCGGTAGCCACCGAACTCCTGTCCTAATCTCACTGGAGTCGCGTCTTGAAGGTGTGTCCGGCCCGTTTTCACTACTGTATCGAACTCGGCTTCCTTCTCGCCGAGTGCTGCTCGAAGGGTTTCGAGCGCCGGCACGAGGTCGCGCTCGATTGATTCGAGCGTGGCGACGTGCATCGCCGTCGGAATCACGTCGTTCGAGGACTGTCCGAAGTTCACGTCGTCGTTCGGATGAATAGCGCGAGAACCGACTGCTGCTCCTTGAATTTCGCTCGCGCGATTGGCTATCACCTCGTTTGCGTTCATGTTCGTGGACGTACCCGAACCAGTCTGGAAGATATCGACCGGGAACCCCTCGTCGTGTTCGCCCGCGATGACCTCCTCTGCGGCGCTGATGATGGCGTCTGCGGTGTCTTCCTCGATGAGGTCTAAGTCCCGATTGGCCTCTGCGGCGGCCTTTTTGACGATACCGAGCGCCCGAATGAAGCGGCGGTCGAAGGTGATTCCACTGATTGGAAAGTTCTCGACCGCGCGCTGGGTCTGTGCCCCCCAGTAGGCGTCGGCTGGAACATCTATCTCGCCCAAACTGTCCGATTCGGTTCGCGTATCCTGCTCGCTCATGTAACCGGGCTACACGTCGGGCCGAATAAACCCACGGAAACCGGCTACGTGCTCGTCATCTACTCCTCGTATTCTTCGTACTCCTCCGGCGTGTAGGTCGTGAGTTCAAGCGCATGAATGTCGGTCGTCATGTGCTCGCCGAGCGCGTCATACACGCGCTGGTGTTGGTTGACGAGCGTATCGCCCTCGAATGCCGGCGAGACAACCACTGCCGCGAGGTGGTCGTCCTCGGGGCCGCGCGCGTGGCTGACGGTCGCTTCTGCGTCTTCGATACCCGATTCGATGAGTGCTTCGACCTCCGTGGTGTCCATATCTGAAGGGAGTGCGGCGGCGGTAAAACAGTTTCAGGTCCAGCGGTCGAGTCCCGACTGGACGACGCTTTCTTCGATGCGGGAGAATCCGCGCTCGACTTCGCTTTCCGGGATTTCCCACTCCTCGGTGACGTACTCACGCGCCGCTGCTATGTCGGGTTCGATATCCATGTCGAATTCACACTCGGTCACATCGGGGTTCAAAAACAGCTCTCGAATCAAATCCGCATTTTCGATGTATGCCTCCTCTGCTTCCAGTGCGCCCCAGAGGTCGCCGTGTTCGCGGACGAGTTTGACCGCCGTTTTCGGTCCCACGCCTGAAACGCCGTCGTTGAAATCGGTCCCACAGAGAATTCCCACATCCACGAGTCCTTCCCACGTGAGGTCGTGTTTTTCGAGGGTGGCCTCGAAATCCATGCATTCGGGGTCGCCTTTGCTCGTGAGTCCGCGAAGCGTGCGTGGCGAGCCAAACAGGAGCGTATCGTAATCCTCGCTGCCGGCGTAGTCAACAGTACCGGAACGGGCCATGTGGGCGGCCTGTGCTTCGCCCTCTGCGGGCGCTTCCACGACCGGAACGTCGAGCAGCGAGAGGAGTTCGCGGGTCGTCTCGTGAATAGTACCGGTGAGTCGCTGGGTGCGCGCCTCAAGATGGGCGGCCTCGATGGTATCGCCCGCCTCGCGCGCCTCGGCAGCGCGTCGTTCGGCCTTTTCTTTCTGTTCGCGCCGGCGCTCGATTTCGTCGGTTTTGAGGTCGGTGACGCCGCCATCGAAGACGAATATCGGAGTGATGTCGTTTTCGAAGAATTTGGGCAGGCCTTGAACCACGCCGATGAGGTTTGCGACCTCCTCGCCCGTGGCGGTGGTATACACTGTGTCGCTGGTCCATTTGACAGTGGTGGTGAGATACCGATAGAGCCAGTTGTGTGCGTCGATGGCCACCGCCGCGCCGGCGAGGTCAGAAAAGGTGACCGACTCGATGGCCGCGAGTTGGCGGAGGTCTGCGTTTCCCATTAGTGCATATATGAAACCGAGTCGTTTGTCTCTATTGGAACTCTTGG
>DASSKS010000300.1:0-2906 GCA_035690245.1 Halococcus sp.
TATAACGGGGGATGGAGAATCGAAGACTATGAGCACCATCGCAGAGGTTACGCTGCCGGCAGCGGAGTTCGCGCTGCACGAGACGCTCGAAGCCGTTCCCGGCGCAAAATTCGAAATCGAGCGGGTCGTCGCCCACAGCGAAAGCCGCATCATGCCGTTCATCTGGGCCACCGACGAGACAACCGACCAAGAGGCGCTCGAAGAGGCCCTCGCAGATGACCCGAGCGTCGATAACGTGGTCGAACTCGCCGCCTTCGACGACGAGTGGTTCTATCGGATGGAATGGATAGAGAACATTCAGGTGGTTCTTCACACCTTGCTCGAACAGGATGGGACCATCTTGAACGCCGAAGGCCGAAACGACGAGTGGCACCTTCGGGCGCTGTTTCCAAACCGCGATTCGCTGTCGGCGACGTACGATTTCTGCAAGGAGGAGGGCCTTGCGATGACGGTCACGAGCATCTACGAACTCGACGGCGAACACCGCGACCAGTACGGACTCACGGAAACCCAACATGAGACGCTCATCACGGCAGTCGAAAAGGGCTACTTCGACATCCCCCAAAAATCCACGCTCGACGACCTCGCCGCCGAACTCGACATCTCCCACCAAGCGCTTTCAGAACGACTCCACCGTGGGCACAAGACACTCATCGAGAACGCGCTCATCGTCGGGCGGATGGGTCGGTAATCGTCTCGTGGTCCGTGGGTGTTGAACAAGTAGAGATTTATATGTGGTGGGAGATGCCACCGCATGACTCGCCAGACCGTTCTCGGCTTCCTTTTCGTTACACTTGTGGTGCTCGCCGGCTGTAATGCGGTCTCTCCCGGAGCAAACACGACGGCACAATCGACGACCGCGGGACACGGGATGCAGACGACCGACACGCAGACCGCGACCGCAGCCACAACACCGATGCAGAGCACGTCGCCGCCGGATTCCATCCCACAAGCAACGCGGACGGCGACGACACACACGACAGCGAGACGAACAGCGACGGCAACGCAAACGGCGACACCACGACCGACGAATACGGCGGACAGAAGGGGACGAACGGTCGTCGGGATTCAGGCGGGGAGTGAGGTCGTCATGGTCGATGCCGGTGGCGAAACGCTCTGGAGCTATGGGAATGTCACGGGCTATTTCGATGTCACGGTCCTCGACAACGGCAACGTGCTCGCGGCAATCGTTTTGGACGACCAGCGCGCCTGTGGCACATTCACGCCACCGTGTGGACGAACCGGCTTTCGGATTATCGACCCGACACCCACCCCTCATGTGGTCTATCAGTGGACCTACCCAATTCGGGATACGCTCAACAGCGAGGTCCACGACGTGAACCCACTTCCCGGAGATCGGTTTTTGCTGACGGGCATGGAGTACGAGCGAATCTTCATCGTCGCGCGAAACGGCACCGTACTGTGGCAGTGGAACGCGAGTCGGCGCTACGACGCCCCGCCGGACCCCACGAAAACCGACTGGCTCCACATCAACGACGTTGACCGCATCAGACCCGGACGATATCTGGTGTCGGTTCGCAACGCGAATCAATTACTGATAATCGAGCGTGGAAAGGGTGTCGTGGAGGTCATCAACGAGGATAGAAACGATAGCGACGACGCCGACTGTACACCCTCTGGGGCGTGGGGCCAGTTGGGAGACTACGACAACGACGGCGACGTGCTGTGTGGCGACCCATCACTGTTCGACCACCAGCACAATCCACAGTACCTCGGGCCGGGTGCGGTGTTGGTCGCCGACAGCGAAAACGACCGCGTGGTCGAGCTGCACAAGAACGATGGTCCGTGGCGCGTGGCGTGGGCGCTCGATTCGGCAGGCGGAATCCCGTTCAACTGGTCGCGCGACGCCGACCGCCTGCCCAACGGACACACCCTCATCACCGACAGCAAAAACGACCGCGTGGTCGAAGTCACTAAACAGGGACAGGTGGTCTGGAGTCTCAACACCAGCCACTGGCCCTACGAGGCAGACCGCCTTCCGTATGGTGAACAAACGGGTGAACCGTACAACACGAGCGCCGATTCTGTTCGGTGACAACGAACCCGCGACAACTGTGATGAGATGATTCATATCGGTTAGCTAGTTCTCAGTTCGTGAGGTGGCTAGCCAGACCGTGGCTCGTGAAGGGAACCGATTAGTCGTTCGCCTCAGTAGTCGGGTTATGGAGACGACAGCGGCGTTCTCAGGACTCGTCTGTACCGATTGCGAGAATCGTTTCGATGCCGAGGAGGTGACCCACCAGTGTCCCGACTGCGGCGGGATTCTCGACCCGAGTTACGACTACGATGCTATCGACCTCGAACGCAAAGACTTCGAGACGCGCCCGTTCGACGGGATGTGGCGTTACGAGGAACTGCTTCCCATCCCCCGCAAGGCAGCGGTGACGATGGACGAGGGAACCACTCCCCTCATCGAGTGTCCGAAACTCGCGGACGAACTTGGTGTATCTCGGGTACTCATCAAGGACGAAGGCAGAAATCCCACGGGGAGTTTCAAAGACCGCGGCCACGCGCTTGCGGTGTCTGCGGCCCGCGAACACGGCGCGAGCGACATCGCGCTCGCGTCTGCTGGCAACGCCGGACAGGCCGCTGCGGCCTACGCCGCCCGCGCGGGTCTCCGCTCTCATGTGTTCGTTCCCTCGCGGGCGAACTTCGTCAACAAGGCGATGATAAACGTGCATGGAGGAGACATGACTGTGGTCGAAGGGCGATTTGAAGATGCCGCCGCGGCGTGTGCCGAGGCGATGGAAGACGAGTGGTATTCGACGAGTTCGTTCACGACGCCCTACCGCCACGAGGGAAAGAAGACGATGCTCTATGAGATAATCGAACAACTCGGTTGGGAAGTACACGAAAGAATCGTCTATCCCACCGGCGGCGGCGTG
>DASSKS010000301.1:0-4604 GCA_035690245.1 Halococcus sp.
GCGAGCGCCACGAGGTCGAACCCGGATTCGCGGCGCTGTTTTCGCCGGTGTTCTTCGGTGCCTTCGATTTTCGAAAGCTCCTCTCGAATCGCGCTGATCTGGGCTTTGATGTCCTGTTCGCGCGATTCGTCGTACTCACCGAGACCCATGAAGCCGGGGCGCTCGTCGCGTCGGGCGAGGCTCACCTTCGCTTCCACCCGAGGAAGTTCGTATCTGAGTTCGGCGAGTTCGACCTGCAACTGCGCTTTTTTAGTTTGAGCGCGCTGGCCGAAGATTTCGAGAATCAATCGAAAGCGGTCCATCACCACGGTGTCCTCGGGGAGTTCTCTGCCGAGATTGTAGGTTTGGTATGGTCCGAGTCGGTTGTCGAAAATCACCGTTTCGGCACTCCTCTCGCGGACGAGTGCGGCGAGTTCGCCGACTTTCCCTTCACCGAGGTGGAGCGCGCTATCCTCGCTTCTGGTTTGAGTGAGCGTTCCCGAAACCTCGTAGCCAGCGGCCTCAGCGAGGTCCGTTATCTCTCCGATGTCGGCGGTGCCCGAATCGACTCGTTTTACGATGATGGCCTTCATGTGGTGCGCTCGACGCGCTATTGCGTCGATTATCTCAAGGTACGGAGCGAAGCGTCTTCAATCCTAGGCCTGCTCTGTTGACCGGAATTCTATCACCTCTGGGGGCGGTGGCGCGCGCTCGCGCTCGTGTGGGAGCGAAAGCGAACACCGAGCGCAAATCGGTGCGCGAGGGATGAGCGAATGGAGTGAGCGAATCGGCTGGGGAGGTGTGTGGTGCGGTGCGGAAGCGAAGAAGGCAAGCAATTGAACCGTGAACGAGCGCAGCGAGTGAGCGGCCCTTTTTAGTCCAGGTTTTTGCGACGAGTGGTCGGCGAGCGAAGCGAGCCGACCCGAGGAGTAAAAAAGTGGGAGCTGAATCGGTTGGGGAGGGTGTGGCCTGCGGTTCTCCTTTGAATCAGGATTTGTGTTATATGATGGCTGTAATAAAATAACAAAATTTATCTAGATACTATTGTTACCACGAATTTTTGAATTCTTATATTTCGAGGCAGACATTGTGAGTCGGTTGGTGTCACTGGATTATATCACATCAAAAATATCCAGATTACAAACTATTTTGTACATTATGGATGAAACCCGTTTCAGCCCATCTATTGCGTTCGTATGTCGTCCGTATCCCTGATTTTCTTCGTTTCACCCTCACCCTCAGACTGCTCGCTGACGAGTTCGTAGAAGTCGTTTTGCAGCCCCGCTGGAAACTCTACCACCCCAATCCACGAGCCGTCGTTTTGCCATTCTTCACGAACGAGGTCGCCGAACTGCCTGATTTGAGCCTGTGCGCTGCCGGCGTGTTCTGCGGGGATCTGGGCCGCCATCGTCACCTCCTCGAAGCGAATCGGAATAACAGGTCTAAGGGCGTCGAGTGCGTCATCGATTTGACTCTCGACCGGTTCCATCGGGTCGATACGGAAATCAGTTTCCTCTAAAGCGGATTCGATGCGGTCGGGCGGATGCGGTGCATTATCCATCTGGGGGTTGACGGCGTTTCGCGCGATGGTGTTGATGAGTTGGCGGCGCTTTTGGTCTTGCATCTCGCGGCGCTGCTCGGCAGTAATCTGAATTTCACCCTCACGAATGACTTCGGGAATGATTTCGAGTGGTTCGGTCGTGTTGAAAACGTCCTCCACGTCGGATTCGGCGGGACGGTCCCCACGCGAGGCGTTCTCGAAAACGTCTTCTGCGGCGATGACATCTTCGAGGTCACCGTCGAACTCGCCGCGCTTGATGGCGAGCGCTGCATCGGGGTCAACCAGTACCTCGAAACGCGCCCCGTGTGATTCGAGGCGTGCCGTCACCGCCTCGTCAAGCGATATCATGCCCTGTTATGGGCGCTGAAGATACAAGTCGTTTCCTATTACAATGTGAATAGTTACAAAACAGGATGTGATTCACTCGATTGCCGATAGCGCCGACGGCGTTACTCTTCTCCTGATTCCTCCGATTCGTGCAGATCGTACTCATCGAGGTACGTGTCGATTTCGTCGTTCGTGAGTTCGCGGAACTGTTCGGTCTCGACGTCGATGGTGGCGACACCGATTCCTTCGGGAGAGAGACCATCGTCGGCGGTCGTGCCGAGCGTTTTGAGCGCGAGTCCGATACCGCCGTCTAAGTCCATCGATTCTTGATAGTTCTCTTCGAGATAGTCGATGGTTTCGTTGCGCCCGGAGCCAATGGCGAGTGCGCGCCATTCGGAGGAAGTCCCTGAGGGGTCGGTTTCGAACAGTCGTGGCTCGCCGTCCTCGATGCCGCCGATGATGAGCGCCACCCCGAAGGGGCGCGCACCGCCGACTTGGGTGTACTGCTGGATGTGGTCGGTAACGTCCTTGGTGAGCGTTTCGACGCCAATCGGTTCGCCGTATCGCAACTGATTGACTTGGGCCTGTCGGCGCGCGAAGTCGATGAGTTGGCGGGCGTCCGCGACGTGGCCCGCACTGGCGATACCGAGGTGGTCGTCGGTCTTGTGAATCTTCTCGACGCTTCCGCGTTCTTCGAGCGGCGAGCGAAAGCGCTTGTTGACGACGAAAACCACGCCGTCTTCGGTTCTGACGCCGATGCTTGCGCTTCCCCGTCTGACGGCTTCGCGGGCGTACTCGACTTGATAGAGCCGTCCGTCCGGCGAGAAGATGGTTATCCCGCGGTCGTAGGCCTGCTGTTGGGCTTGTCCTTGCATAGTTTTAGCTATCGAGTGGCGTCGCCCCCGCGAACCCGTGGTCCATCCGCACATCAACTCGTCCGTCCCGCTCGATGGCAGAACGCTGTGCGTCCGCGAATGCGACGTTTCTCTCGCCCGTTTCTACTAGCGCCCGACCTATATACCTTTCTTCACACGCACGCACCGTCCCGCTCACGCCCAGTATTCTGCATCCGACTGGGGTATTCGAAACGCTATCGATACAGGCGAGGGCGGCCCGCGCGTGCTCGACTTCTCCCCGACGAACGCGGACGATTGCCGCTCCCGCTCCGCCGGCAAAGGAAAAATCGAGAACTCGGATATCCGCATCAGCGCTACCGGAGTCACCCAAGAGATTTTGGGCGGCATACCAGCACTCGCGCTGGAATTCTCGCTTACCGAACTCGGCGTCGGGCCACGCTTCGATTGCGACGGCGAGATACCGTCGCCGCGGGCGCAGGTGTTTCGGGAGGTGTTTCATTCCTGATTCGTCTCGTCGTCCGCATTGCTCTCACGAATCGCGTTGGTGTCATCGAGTGGGGGACGCTCTGCAACCAACACACCGACCTGCTCGTGGATGCGCTCGACTGCGGTGAGCGAAAATCTCGCATCCGTTAGCGCGTCGGCGAGCACTCCCACGGTGGCGGGGTCATCGACTTCTGGCGAGCAAAACGGGTCGTCGGGATTCGACTCGCCGAAGAACATCACATCACCGAGGACGAATTTTCGTGGGCCGAGTTTGGCGATAGCGTCGATTGCCTCGCGCTTTTCGTCGTTGCCCAAGTGGTGCATGGCGAAGTTAGAGACCACGATATCGACGGGTTCAGCGACATTGGGTTCCCTGAAACTCCCTTCTTCGAACTCGACGTTTTCGATGCCCGCTTCGTCGGCCTTTGCTTGGGCTTGGTCCAGCATCCCACTCGAAATGTCCCGCCCGAGCACGCGCTTTGCGTCGGGTGCGAGCGCGAGCGCGATGGCTCCCGTCCCCATGCCGAGGTCAAGGACCGTATCATCCGATTCGGAGGAAGCGTGTTCGACAACCAATGAGGCCGCAGCACGATACTCCTCGCTTTCCTGCTTGTCGTCGTACTCCGTGGCCATCTCGTCAAAGCGCGCTGCGTGTTCTTCAATCGTCTTTTTCATATTGTCCCTTTCTAACCCCCGGCTCAATGAACGACTCGCTTAGGCGCTCACGATTCCACGCGGCGAGTCGGCCCCACTCAGCAAGCCCGTTCGCAACCTGCTCGCGGCTGAATCCAATCACCTCCCCGAGCGCGAGCAGTTCGCGCGGCGCACGCATCTGGAGATGGCTCTTGGGATTTGCACTCACCACGTAGGGCGCGTCGTAGTAAAAGACGATTTCGCGGAGCTTTCTGAGGTCCGAAATCGTCTGTACTCGTCTCCCACCGCTCAATCGGAGCACGCGCCCGAAGTCGAACTCGAAGCGGACGCCGTTTCGTTTTGCTGCCCGTGCGAGGACGTGATTTACGTCGCCCTCCGCCATCGGGCGCGCGAGCACATCGATGCGCGGCTCCTCACAGGCGAAGCGATTCAGCGCGCGTGACCCCCGAATCGAAAGAAGGGTGTGTTCTTCCCGGTGGTCTTTGACCTGTGCGCTCGCTGCCGATGGGTCATCAGCACGGATTTCGACCGCATCCACGATATCGATTCCGTACTCCGTAGCGATTTTTTCCCTCCTCGGTTCGTTTCCGCCATCGAGTACGCCTGTCTCGGGAGCATTTCGTACCACGATTCCTGAAAAATCGTACTCGGCTGCGGTCAACGCAAATCGGGCGGCAGTGCTTTCGCCATCAGGGTACGCCCGCACTGCTTCGTAGTACTCAGTCACGACGACCGCGACT
>DASSKS010000302.1:0-4167 GCA_035690245.1 Halococcus sp.
TGAGCGGGTTCGACGAGGCAATCGAGGTGGCGAACGACACCGAATTCGGGCTGTCGGCGGGAATCGTCACACAGGATCACACGGAGGCCAATCGGTTCATCAACGAGATCGACTTCGGCGTCGTGAAGGTCAACGAACAAACAGCCGGAATCGTACCGTATGTTCCGTTTGGCGGGATGAATGCCTCCTCAAGCGAAACCTACCGTGAACAGGGTGATACAGCACTTGACTTCTACACGATCATCAAAACTGTTTATCAGAACTACTGAAGAATCTTGAGAATGAGATGAGCATCGCTCACACTGCGCTTGTGGTCATTTCATCCCCATTCGAGTCCGTGTGGTGACGATGGTGGGGCGAGTGGACTCGACGGAAGGCCACTGCTTGGCTCCGGGTTGTTGTATTCTTTCGGTGCGACATCGTTCGGCGCGTCCGGGTAGAACAGCGATGCGATTGCGTGAATGTGCTCGCGCCCGACATCGAGTTCGAACTGGCCACCACCGAACATCTCGATATCGTTCTCCCGACAGTAATCGATTGTATCGAACAGGGACTCTACTGAGCCGAACCGCGAGGGCTTGATATTGAGCCAATCTGGCTCCCACGGGAGGTCTTCGACGGTTTCAACCCCTCGAATCGGGTAGTCCCACGTCACACGCTTCTCTTCGCCCTCGAACAGTGATCGTGTCTCGTCGTTCAATTCTGGGTCTTCGATGAGTGCATCCGGGAAGCCTTCAACAACCCGTTCGTAGAGGTCGGGATCAGCGGGCTGGTCGACGGTCGTCCCGTGATATTGGCCCTTGAGGTCGAGCGCACGAACGGCGTCGGTGTCGGCCAATCGGCCGATGACATCAGCGGTCCAATCCGAGGTCGGGTCGAGTTTGAATTCGAGGTCCGGGTTGCGGTCGAACCAGTCGCGGATGCGGTCGCCGGTCGGTGGGTCCTGTAGCCGCGTGCTCACGACGAAGCGCACGGGACTGTATTCGCGGTCGAGCCGGTTGGCGAGGGTCGTACCGGCCTGTTTCAGCGCGAGGTCGTGTGCGGCGCTCTCGAACGCCCACCGCCGATAGTTCCGGAAGATCGATTGCTCCGGTTCGTTCCCGAGGAAGAAATCGATCTCAGAGATCTGTTCTGAGAACTCATCAAGGGTGTATTCTCCTGATAGAGGGAACTCTTCCGATGAGTCATGAAGCGTGTAGTGAGCCTCGTTGTCGTAGGTAACGTCCTCGCCCTGCCCGGTTTCACCGTCGCCGTGCAACGAGACGACGGTCGTCATCCGGGTGAAGCCACTCGACGTATCGCGCTCGTGTTGTTCGAGGTCGTAGTCGTCGATTCGGAGTTCGAGATCGGCGACGTGATCGTAGAGCATCGTCGGTTCACCCTACGACCCCGCTCGATTAAAAGGTGAGACTGACAGTAACGGAACCTGGTATCAGGCGTGCCATCCGATTACCCTCGATTAACCAGTATACCAAAGGCGGTGGCAACCCAAGAACGCACACGGACGAACGGGCACGGAATCCGTCGTCACTACCCACAACTCATGTCCACAACTGTTCTCGTCGTCGGTGCGACCGGCAATCAGGGAGGCGCAGTCGTCGACCAACTGCTCGCAGCGAACGATGATACTGAGGAAGAATTCGCCGTTCATGGATTGACCCGAGACGAATCGAGTGAGAAAGCTCAGGCACTCGCAGAGCGCGGTGTCACGGTCGTCGAGGGTGATCTCGGCGACAAAGAGAGTCTTCGGGCCGCGGTCGAGGACGTCGATGCGGTGTTCGCTGTCACGAACTACTTCATTACCGGCTTCGAGGGCGAAATCGAGCAGGGCACGAATATCGCCGAGGTTGCCGCCGAGAGCGCTGTCGATCATTTCATCTACAGTTCGGTCGGCGGAGCCGACCGCACCGAAGAGGTCGAACACTTCGTGTCGAAATACCGCGTCGAACAGCGAATCGCCGATCTCGACCTCCCTGCAACGGTCCTCCGGCCTGTGTACTTCATGGGCAATCTTGAGGGGAACCGTGAAGACATCCAGAACGGAACGCTCGCACTCCCCCTGAACGAGGGAGTAAGCTTGCAGATGCTCGATGTCGCCGACTACGGTGCAGTAGCTGCCCGCGTCTTCGCAGCGCCAGACGAATACGTCGGTGAGACCATCGAAATCGCTAGTGACGAGCAGACGCTCGAAAGCATGGCCGCGACGTTCGCAGACGTGCTCGATACTGAGGTTGAAGCAGTCCACGTTCCGCTCGACGAGGCCCGAGAACAGCTACCAGAGGACCTCGTCACGATGTATGAATGGTTCAACGAGGAGGGATATACGGCCGATATCGACGCACTCGAAACTGAGTTCGATCACCAGTTCCACTCGCTCGCCACATACCTTCAGAACCACGAGTGGCATAGATGACTCCCGAAAATGACGCCGAAACGAACGGGGGTTTCGAAGAGGCGTACACAGATGCGCCCCCATGGGAGATCGGCCGGCCACAGCCCGAAATCGTTCGCTTGGCGGAACACGGTGAGATTAGTGGCGACGTGCTGGACGTTGGCTGTGGGACGGGCGAGAACGCCCTCTATCTCGCTACTCGTGGCCACGACGTGGTAGGGGTTGACGCATCGCCAGCGGCAATTGACCGCGCGACCGAGAAAGGACAGAATCGGGGTCTTGATGCAACGTTCCGTGTAGGTGACGCGCTGGGACTGTCCGATCTCGACCGCCAGTTCGACGCTGTCATCGACTCAGGACTGTTTCATGTGTTCTCTGATGCCGAGCGCCCGATCTTCGTCGACGGACTCCGATCCCGACTTCACCAGGGAGGACGGTACCAGATGCTGTGTTTCAGCGACCGCGAACCCGGTACCTGGGGACCCCGTCGTGTGAGTCGAGACGAGATCGAAGCGACGTTTACTGGGGACTGGAGAGTTGATGAGATTCAACCGACCCAGTTCGAACTGAATATCGAGTCCGGTGGTGTCCATGCGTGGCGCGCTACTGTGACCCGAACGTGAGCAATTTCAGAAACGTGCTCAACACGGCATGAAGGCTCCTCATACAGGGGAAATGTCAGCCTTGGTCAGGAGTTGGTTCAATAGATGGACTCTCGAACGACGGCAGACGAGACTCGATCTCCTTGCGTTCGCTCTCCAGCCACTCGGGCAGCGCAAGGTCCCTGCCGAGTTCGTCGTAGCTCTGATCGACAGTAAAGCCGGGTTCCATCGTTGCGATCTCGAACAGGACGCCGCCCGGCTCGCGGAAATAAATCGATTTGAAGTACACCCGGTCGATGATATCGGTGACGCGAAGGCCCTGTTCGCTCAGTTGCTCGCGCCAGCGTTCCTGTTCGTCCGTGTCCTCGGCCTTGTAGGCGATGTGGTGGACCGTTCCGATTCCCATTCGCCCTCGTCCACGGTCGGTTTCGATGAGATCGACGATAGAGCCGGGGCCGCCAGTGGCGGAACGGTAGCGGTGACGGCCGTTCTCTTCGACTTCAAACTCGTAACCGAGCACGTCGGTCAACACATCGGCGGTCGGTTCGATGTTGCTAACGCTGAGGGTAACGCTGTGAAAGCCGCGCAGTTGATGCTCTGGGGGAACCGGGCTTTCGTCCCACGGCTGTCCATCTGGCACATCTTCCGTGGCAACGAGCGCAAGCGTAATGCCATCGGGGTCGTCGAACTCGATGACAGTTTCGCCGAAGCGTTCGGTCGGTCTCTCAACAGTGATATCGTGTGATTTCAGTCGGCCGAGCCAGTATTCGAGCGATTCTGACCGAATGAAGTACGTCGTAACCTTCGTTTGTCCCGCGCCGAACTGCCCGGAACGGCCACGCTCGCCCCACGGGAAGAACGTGATATTCGTCCCCGGCGTTCCCTCGCCGTCGCCGAAGTAAAAGTGATAGGTGTACTTATCGTCGTGATTGACGGTCTTTTTGACGAAGCACAGACCGAGCGTTTCGACGTAGAACTCGGCGTTTCGCTGTGGGTCGCCCGCGATGGCGGTCACGTGGTGAAGCCCCGGTGTCGTCGGCGACATTATACCGAAGCTACGTGGCGAAACCGTTTATATTTCTGCTAACACCCGAAGCAGCGGGTGACAGCGACGTTACTGCCCATCGTGGAGCCATTGTTCTGACCAGAGTTCGATCTCATCGAATATCGGAC
>DASSKS010000303.1:0-10350 GCA_035690245.1 Halococcus sp.
ATGCCACAGGTCCAAGAGCAGGTTGAGGAACTCGCGGACCAAGAGCCGCAAAAGAACGTCAACCCCGACGAGGCCGTCGCGCTCGGTGCAGCGATTCAGGGCGGTGTGATTTCGGGCGATGTCGACGACATCGTGCTGCTCGACGTTACGCCACTCTCACTGGGCATCGAGGTGAAGGGTGGTCTGTTCGAGCGGCTGATCGAGAAAAATACGACCATCCCAACCGAGGCGTCGAAGGTGTTCACCACCGCCGCTGACAACCAGACTTCGGTACAGGTGCGGGTGTTCCAGGGTGAACGCGAGATCGCCGAGGAGAACGAACTCCTTGGAGAATTCCAGCTTGCCGGGATTCCACCTGCTCCTGCTGGGACGCCACAGATCGAGGTGACGTTCGACATCGACGAGAACGGGATTGTCAACGTCGCGGCCGAGGATCAGGGGTCGGGCAGCGCCGAGGACATCACCATCGAGGGCGGCGTCGGCCTTTCGGACGAGGAGATCGACCGGATGCAGGAAGAAGCCGAACAGCACGCCGAGGAAGACGAGCAGCGCCGCGAGCGCATCGAGGCGCGCAATGAGGCCGAGAGCACCGTCCGGCGCGCGGAGACGCTCCTCGAAGAGAACGAGGAGCAAGTCGATGACGACCTCCGTGAGGACATTGAGGACGCAATCGAGGATGTCGAAGCGGTCCTTGATGACGAGGACGCCACGACTGACGAACTCCAGGACGCGACCGAGCAGCTCTCGACGGAGCTTCAGGAGATCGGCAAGCAGATGTACCAACAGCAGGAGGCTGCCCAGCAGGCCGCTGGCGGTGCTGGAGCCGGAGCGGCTGGTCCCGGCGGTGTGGCGGGCGGCCCTGGTGGCGCTGGTCCTGGTGGCGCAGGCCCCGGTGGCATGGGTGATATGGGTGGAGCTAGTGCTGGAGACACCGGTGACGGCAACGATGAAGAGTACGTCGACGCCGACTTCGAGGACGTGGACGATGATGCCGACGACCAGTAATCGACTACACGATCAGGGATTCACTAAACAGGACAGATCATGGCTGAGAACTTCTACGAGATACTCGGCGTCGATTCCGACGCCAGTCAGGAGGAGATAACGCGAGCCTACCGAGACAAAGCGAGCGAATACCATCCCGACATCAGCGACGATCCGGACGCCAAGGAGAAGTTCAAGAAGATCCAGCAGGCACGCGAAGTGCTCACCGACGAGGAGAAGCGTGAGGCCTACGACCGTCTTGGCCACGAGCGCTTCGAACAAGCGGAAAAACGGGGCGGGTTCGACGCCGAAGCGGCCGGTTCGGCGGCTGGTAGACGTGCAAACGCCCGAGCAGGTGGCGATCCCTTTAGCGATATGGGAGGCATGGGCGGAATGGGTGAAATGGGAGCCTCGATGGGCGAAGGCGGGATAGGCGACATCTTCGAGCAGTTCTTCGGCGGCCGTCAGGAACGGACTGGTAGACGTACACAAACTAGTGGACGAACAGAGGAAAGTCGCCCACAACAGGGGGCGGACCTTCGAACCGAACTCACCATCGATCTCGACGAGGCCTACCATGGCGTCGAGAAACAGGTCACGCTCACGCGACCGGAGCGGTGCGAGACGTGTGGCGGTCGAGGGTATCCGCCGAACGCCCGATCCCGTACCTGCCCGGACTGCAACGGGCAGGGAAGAATGACCGAAGTTCGTCAAACCCGCCGTGGTCGGTCTCAGCAGACACGGCCCTGTAGCCGGTGTGATGGTACGGGTGAACTCGTTGAGGAGACCTGTTCGGCGTGTGGCGGTGACGGACGTGTTCGTCGTGAGACGACGCTCGCACTGGAGATCCCGCCCGGTATCGAGAGCGAACAAACCCTTCGCATGGCTGGTGAGGGTGCGCCCGGCGAAAACGGCGGTTCGAACGGTGATCTCCTCGTCGAAATCGCGGTTCGCGATCACCCGGAATTTGACCGAGATGGGGCTGATCTCTCCACTGAGCGCGAAATCACGTTCCCGCAGGCGGTGTTGGGCGATTCGATCAGCATCGCTACGCTTGATGGAGCGGTCGAGATGCGGATTCCGGAGGGCACACAGAGCGGCGAAACCCTCCGACTCAAAGGGAAAGGGATGCCGCGGCTCTCACAACATGGATACGGTGACCTCTACGTCGATATCCACGTCAATACGCCAAATCCTGCTACCCTGACGGATGAACAGCGGAGCGCCGTTGAAACACTCGCTGACACTGCCGACGTATCCAGTCAAGCAACGAACAGCCAGTAAGTATGGAGTGGCTCATTGTTGCTGGCATAGCGTTCGCTGCGTTCGTCGGAATCAATATCGGCGGATCATCGACGGGAGCATCGTTCGGCCCATCAGTCGGCGCAAGCATGATTTCGAAGACGCTCGCCGGCGTCCTGATGACGGGCTTCGTATTCGTCGGTGGGTGGACGATCGGGCGGAACGTGATTAGTTCCATTACCGCCAGCGAACGAGCCGATGAGCGGGATGAGAGCACCCAGGAGACTCAGACTCCCGAGCCGAATGAGTGTCTTGATAATCTTCCGGCGTTCGGGCGTTGTGACCGTCTGTTCGGCCTCTTCGGTCGTGTATCCCGCTCCGGAGAACGCGGATGCGGCCTGAAAGGAAGCCACCTCTGGTGAGAGGCCGGTCATGCTCAAAGCAATCGCCCCGACCCGGATGAACAGTATCACGAGCGCGAACACGAGCAAGAGCGTGAGTATCGGATAGACAGGCGACCACTATGGCTGGGTTGAGAGTGCTCGGTTATCAGTGGCTTGCTACTCCTCCAACTCGCTCGGAAATATTTTAAACCGGGATCGGTCATACGGGGACTGGGAGGAAACAGATGGCCACTGTCGCGGAACTCGAACTCGACGCCAAGGATTTTGCCCTACAAGAAACGCTCATTGCACTCGATACCGTTGAGTTCGAAGTCGAACGCGTTGTCGCTCATGATCCGGAACACATCATGCCCTACGTCTGGGTCAGCGGTACCGATCGCGACGCCATCGAGAACGCGCTTCAGAACGACCCGAGTGTTGAAGACGTCGAACTCATCAGCGAACAAGAGCATCGGTGGCTCTACCAGATGAGCTGGGTAAGTCAGATTCGGTCACTCATCCAGATGCTCGTTGAAGAAGATTCGACAGTGTTGACCGCATTTGGAAAAGCCGACCGCTGGGATCTCCGGATTCTGTTTCCCGATCGGGAGGCGGTTTCCCGGACATACGACTATTGTGAGGAGATTGGATTGGAGATCAACCTCCGGCGAATCTACGATCACGACGACTCTCGCGCTGGTCAGTATAATCTCACTGACGACCAACAAAAAGCGCTGGTGACCGCCTTCGAGCAGGGCTTTTACGAGATTCCGCGCGATGTTACGCTCGATGACCTCGCCGATGAACTCGATATTTCCCACCAAGCTCTTTCTGAACGTCTCAGGCGGGGATACGAAAATATGATCAAAGAAGGGCTGATCATCGGAGAAAGGCTCGGAGGAGAGACCGATAGCTCGAATTCGACTCGGGAGGGTATTGACGACGAGTCAGAAAACGGGTTGTGACTGCAAGCACGACGCTTTATCGCTTGAACAACTGAGGGATAGCTGACGTGCCGATCCGACCGCTAAAACTAGAACGTATGAAGTAGCCATTGAAATTCATCCACAGCTTGCTTCGTATCATTCTAAATAACAAATCCATAACTTTCATAATGGTTAAGCGAATTTATTCTTTTGAGAAACAAGCCATGATTGCTAGCCTCTTCAGTGACTTCCCATCCGAGTGGATCATCGAGTACTCCACGCCTACTGACTTGGAGGTATCTCTCGCATGGTGACGGCACTTCTCGTCGTCGGACTCGCGGTTGCCCTATTCGCGGGAATAAACACGGGCGGATCTTCGATAGGCGAGTCGTTCGGTCCCTCGGTCGGTAGTGATGTGGTCTCGATGCGCCAAGCTGGCGCGCTGATGGCCGTATTCGTCATGCTTGGAGGTTACTTTGTTGGCCGGAATGTCGTTGACACGCTCGGAACCGAGTTTGTCCCATCCGAGTATTTCACTCTCCCGGCAGCTATCGGCGTGCTCTTGTTCACGGGGCTTGGTATCCTGCTCGGCAACGTGATGCGGGTTTCGGTGAGCACGAGCGAGACTGCCGTGGGAGCCGTCGCCGGGTTGGGAGCTGCTCTCGGCGTGCTGAATTGGGAGACCGTAGGCATCGTCATCACGTGGTGGCTCATCTCGCCTGTGGTCGCGTTCTGGCTCTCGGCGGTGATCGGCCGCTATTTCTACGACCGAATCGAGACCATCTTGGACCTCGAAAGCGAGGGACGCTCGACTGCGGGCAAGGTACTCGTTATCGCCATCGCGTGTTATATGGGATTCTCCGCTGGGGCGTCGAACGTCGCTAACGCGGTCGCACCGCTCGTCGGCGCAGGGGTTGTCCCGCTCATTCCAGCAGTGATATTCGGTGGTCTCGCGATGGGTATCGGGGCGTTTTTGATTGGGCCACGCACCATGGAAACCGTCGGTAACGAACTCACTGACCTCTCGCTCGAAGGGGCACTCATCGTTGAGATAATCGCTGCAACGATAATTACCGGCCTCAGCTGGGGCGGGATTCCGGCAAGCCTCGCTATTACAGCGATTACGTGTGTCATCGGTCTTGGATGGGGACGCGCGACTCGTCAGGTATCCATTCAGAAAGAGCTTGGTCTCGAAGAACTCACTGAGGTGGACCGCCAGCACATTGAGGAAGATACAGTACAGCTGTTCAATCAAGAGACGACACGGCGTGTAGTCGTCGCGTGGATCGCCTCGCCAACAGTCGCGTTCGTCCTTGCATTCGTCGTGTTCAAGATCGCCGCCCTCCTCGGCTTCTTCTGATTGTACGACTGTACTGACTTTCCGAGAAGCTATAAGCTATTCATATGGTTGATGCCCGATGAGATACTCGATTAGACTTGTATTTGGACAATGAATCAAGAATCAAAAGCAGTCGCAGATAGCGGATTGGTTAGTCGGCGGTTTCGAACGCAACCGAGTTGTCCGTTCGGGAGTGGGGAGCGGACGCAACAGTCGGTGCGTTGACGAACATCCCGTGACCGATGAGTCCAACAGCGACGAGCGCCGCAATCGGGACGGCAACCGTGAGTCCGATGCCAGCGATTGTGAGCGCGGCGACGATACCACCCAGTGTAACCGGAATGAGTCCGAGAACAATGTCGTAGTAGTCAGTCATGCATGATCTACTACACACTACAGGAGCAACTGCAATAAGGGTTTTCCATAAGTTATATAATCCAAAGGACGAGCAAGTGCTCTATTGACTCGATGGAAACGCTGCTATCCCTGGAGAGCGTGAGGAAAGTATGGAACGCAAGAGACCGACGCATTTTCCGTGCCGAAGAGCACGTGCTATTGACTGGTCCGAGTGCGAAGGAAGCCGAAAACTGGGCGTTACGGCCCGGCTGCCGCTTGAGTGGTCTGTGTAAGTTTTGAATTCTTGAACTGAGTGGGCACCGCTACTGTTTCATTCCAGTGTCATCTAGCGATTTAGCAGAGCCTCTCACACTTGTTCTGGATGGGTTCAAACATTGCGCAGACCACTCCGCTCTGCGTGAGCAGGTAATGCTGCGGAAGGTGTTCGGAAGTCTCTGATCAGCCGAAGGTGTCCGTATCCACGAGATGATTACGACGATGTTAGTGACCTGAAAGCGACGCGGTCTTTATCCACCCGAGCAGTTGCAGTCAGTGTGGGTGGTCGAAATCTTGAGGCACGGTAAGAGACATCTCGATTCGTGAGTGACAGATCATGCTATCCAACTACTCTACGACAATAACGAGATCGTCACGCCGCAGTCTCGCGGTTATATAGAGCAGAAGTTTTGAGAGCGGTAATTATTTCAATCTAAATGTGTATAATTATAGTTTTTCTGGTTACTGACTGTTGCTTGTGTGGTTATCGCTCAGACCTGTTCTTCTGCTTCCTCGACGCTTTCTTTAATCGTTTCGCGCTCGAAGTAGACCGCCTCGATGCCGAACACCACAAGCGCGATAATGACGACAGCCGAAAATACCGGTCGTTTCACGAGATATAGATATCTGAGCAGTAACACGAAGAACATGGCCGAACCGACCAATCCGATCATCGGCGGAATCGGCGATATCTGGTCGCTATCACGCTTCATCAGCGCAACGACGTTGACCGAGCCGTAGACGACGATGTACGTGAGCGAGGCGAACTCCACGATGCTCTCCAGTCCGCCTCGCACCGTGACGAAAATCACCAACAGGCCAATGATTATCACTGGGCGTTTCGGCACATTGCCGTGGCCGGTATCGCTGAACTTGTCCGGGAGAATGCCATCGGAAACGAGGTTCTTTGCGAATATCGCGTTGCTGAACATCGTGGAGTTGATGGCGCTCGCCGTCGATACCAGCGCCGCAATGGTGATGCCGAGCGCGAGCCACTTCGATATCCGGAGTCCAGCGAAGTTCAACGCCGCTTCGGGTTGGGCCGCGACCGCCGCGGGCGGGACGAGCGAGGGCACGACGAATCCCACGAGAATGTATATCGCGGCGGCGGCGGCGATGGAGGCGAATACACCTTTGGCGAGCGTTTCGACCGGGTCCTCGAACTGCTCTTGGTCGTAAAAGAGCAGTTGCCATCCCTCGAAGGAGACAAAGGAAACCGCACCGGCCACGAGCGGGTCGATGGTGATACTTGAGAGACCGACTCGAAGCTCGTTGTGGGTAAAGCCAAAGCCGAGCGCGATGAGTCCGAACACGAAGATGATGCCCGCCTGAATCACCACGAGATAGCGTTCGGTGCTGGTTGAGGAACCCGCACCCAAGAGGTTCAGCGCGATGAAGACGACGACGATGAGCGCCGAAATGAGCGGCCGGGCCGAAATACCGAAGATGTAGCTTCGCCCGATCAGGAACTCCGCAAAGGCCCCGAACGCATAGGCGTACATCGCCATCGTGCCGATGTAGCCAACAATGAGCGTCCAGCCGACGATGGCGGCATACGTCGATTGGCCCGTGAGTTCCTCGATGAACGTCACCGACCCGCCCTCGTCGTCGGTCAGTCGGTTCAGATTCACGTAGGAGTATGCCGTCGAGAGTACTACCACCCCTGCGATAGCGTAGGCCAGCCAGGTCAGGTAGCCAGCGACCCCGACGACGATACCGATGGCCGCGTAGATGCCGCCGCCAACGATACCTCCGACACCGACCGCGACTGCCGTTCCAAGCCCAAAGTTCTGTCCCATTTTAGTTTATCGAAACGTTATGGTTTTGGCTGACGAGCCACGGGTTGACCTCCGCGAGCGGATGGACGCGGAAGTCCCGTACCTTGTCCTTGATGGCGAAACTGTTCTTCCGCGAAAAGGCGGGCAAGAGCGCCCGGTCTTCGAGCACAGTCGTGATCGCGGACTCATACAGTCGCTTTCTGCGTTTTCGATTCCTCGTCTGCCGTGCCTGCTGGAGTTCCGTCATGACTTCGTCGTTGTTGTAAAATAGTCCGTGCGTTTTGCCGACCTGGTTTTCGTGAACCAGTGGATAGAGGTACGAATCCGGGTCAGGCGGCGCGGCCCAGCCCCCGATGTACATATCGTACTTGCTCGGGATGCCCGTCAGTCGCGCTTCGAGAAAGGAACCCCACTTGAACTGCGAGATAGACGCGTTGGCGAACCCGGCTTGGTGAAGCCCCTTGACGATGGCGTTGGCGATGGCCTCGCGCGCCGGATCCTTCGGGATGAGTATCTGTGGTTTCCAATTCGAAAAATCCGCCGTCGAGAACAGTTCCTTCGCCCGGCCCAAATTCTTCGTCTTTGGGATAGCTTGCCACTTCTCGGTCGGGAAGTTCCACTCCGCGGCCAGTTTTGGTGGCAGTGGGCTGTACGCGCGCCGACCGGACTGGCCGACGAACTGTTCCACCGCTTCGTCCATATCGAGACAGTAGTCGATTGCCTTCCTGACTTTTCGGTGTTCGGTCGGTCCTTCGTGGCAGTTGAATCCGACAAAATAGGAGGTGTAGCCCGGCTTCGCGGCGACTGAGATGTTGTCTCTGGTTTCGAGGAAGTTCCAGAGCCGCGATGGAACGGGTTCGAGCATGGTGTTCTGACCGATAATAAGGCTCGTTATCCGGGTGATCGGTGACTCGACGTGGAGCATCGTGAGTGTCGAGATATCGGGTTTCAACTCGCCCCAGTAGTCGTCCCACCGTGAGACGGTCGCCTTCGTTTCGGGCGAGAAGCTTTCGAGTTCGAACGGTCCCGCGCCGACCGGGTCCTCGCCGAACCCGTCGCCTTTGGCCTCTCGCACCGATTTCGGCACGATGGCCCGCGTGAGCGTATGCTCGAACGCCGGATACGGATACTTCAGGTGAAAGCGAAGCGTTCGGTCGCCGACGGCCTCGATGCGCTCTATCATCTCGACATCGCCAGCGTTTGCGGTGTCCTCTTCGACCGGAGCCTCGAAGGAGTATTTCACGTCCTCGGGTGTGACTGGCTGGTCGTTTTGAAATCTCGCATTTGGTTCGAGCGTGCATTCATACACCGTTCCGTCCTCGGTGACGCGTGGCTTCCCGGTTGCGAGCTGTGGCACGGTGGTCGCCCTCTCGCCGTAGGAGTACAGCCCGGCGAAAATCGCCCCGGCGACCTGTGCCGAACCGATGCCGTTCAGTTCAATGGGATCGAGGATGACGGGTGGGCGAAGTGTGGCGACTCGGAGCGTATCGGTCGAGGATGACTCGGCGACTCCCGCACAGCCTGCGAGTGCCGTTGCCCCAGCGGCACCGAGACCCGCAAGCACCTGCCGCCGATTCATGATTTGTTGCTCATCACTCATCGACGAAACTCCTGCTGTTGGCATCGTTTGCCATCACAATCGCGTCGTTGCATACTGAACATCTCCTGTTGTCGACCCCGTAGTAGAAGCTTCGCGTATCACGATTCAATGCTTTAAGTATGGTTCGGACCTGTTGTCGCTGAAATGGTATCGTCTTCAGAGACGGCAATATCGCTCCCAAGACGCGACCATAGGCTACTCCGCAAACGGTTCGGTCGGGTGGCCGATGACGAGCGCGTTCTCCACGAGGTTTCGGTACGCGCGGTGGAGACGCTGTGAGACCGCCTGCGTGCTTACTCCGAGTTCGTCAGCGAGGTCGTCCATCGTCGCGCTCTGTGGAATGTCGTAGTAGCCGTGGGTGTACGCCACGAGGAGTGCTTCGTGCTGGTGTTCAGTAAGGGCAAACTGGCTCCCCCTGCCCTCGTTCAGGTCGAAGACGTTTTCGAGCGAAAAGGAGAGGTCGTTATCAGTGGCGAAGTCGTAAGTCGAAGACAGCGACTCCCGGTTTGGAAATAGGATGCGGAGGTGCCAGCCGTCGCTTCGTCCCGAGGCACTCAACACGGTGCCATCGTGTTCTAAGAGCGCGTGAACGACCGTTTCGACATTCGCCACCCAGTCCATCCGATACAATCGTTCCTCAGCGAGATCCGCGAGCAGTTGGAGGTTCTCGACAGTCGTGTCCTCGGCAAGTGCTCTGGAGAGGGCGTCCATGTCATTCGTCTGCGCCCACACAAGCGGGAGGACGCGATCAGTGTCGTGAGCGACGACGCGAACAGTTTCGAACTCCAGACCGGGAACCGCTTCGAGCGTCTCCGACAGCGCGAACTCCGCAGTTGGAAAACTGATTTCGGCAATTGTACTCATAGCTGGTTCAGAGATATGCGTCCCCTCGTGGTATGTACTTGTCTCATTTTGGGAACTATATATGGTTCGAGAAAGGATACGAGAATAAGGTTTACTCGGGGTGCTGGCTCTATGTGTGCTGTCCGGTAAAGATTTCGTTGGTCACCCATCGACAGTCACCTCGGTTGCGAGAAGGTCGGAACAGTCTTTCGCAGGTGATGGCAACAATCTGTTGAATGCGTCGGCTGGTGTCTCCAGTTTGTCCCAGTCGAGACTCATGTGCGGTCGCTCCTCGTTGTAGAAAGTGAGGAACTTGTCAAGAGTTCCGAACCGCCAGCGGTGCTTCTCGTAGGTCTGAAAGAACCGTTCGATCTTGCCGTTCGACTGTGGCCGCCCAACTTTGCAGAGTGTATGGTTGATGTCATTGTCGGAAAGGTAGCCTTCGAAGTCGTGATCGAGGACACGTTCTTCGAGATCAGCAGGATAATCAGCATAGGGTCTACGTCCTGGTGTCCCCAGTTCTGGAATCTCACCGCTCTCGCGGTACGCTTTAGCGAGTTGTTGGCCTCGACGACGGCTGATCTCGAACTGCTCGGCAACCAACCCAGTGTCCATACCGTGATCAACAACTCGTTTACATATT
>DASSKS010000304.1:0-2393 GCA_035690245.1 Halococcus sp.
ACCCTCCTCGATGACCACTGGGCCGCGAATCTCCGCACGCTCGCTGACTTCCCCCTGAATATCTCGTTCGAGTTCCGCGAGTTTCCATTCGTTGGCTTCGAGTAGCTCCCACGGCCGGCCGACGCCCATCCAGCGCGTGAGTTCGGTGTAGGATACCTCGTACTCAGCGAACACTCGGTCGAGAACATCGGTGAGTTCGTACTCGCCGCGCTTGCTCTCCTCGACATCGAGCCACTCGCGCGCTTCGGCTGGAAGGACACACGCGCCTGCACTCACGAGGTTCGTGTCGGGATTTGCGGGTTTTTCGGTGACTCCAACCACCCGGTCGCCATCGGTGTCGAGCACGCCATAGTTCTCCGGGTTTTCGGCGCGATAGGCACTGATTCCCGGTACAGATTCGAATAGCTGTTTGATGCTCGCCGCGTCGTAGAGGTCGTCGCCGTACAGTACCGCAAAATCCCCATTCAGGTGTTCTCGTGCCGCGCGAACGGCGTGAGCAGTACCCAACTGTTCGTCCTGTGTGGCGTACTTCACGGGAATTCCGCGATACTCCTCGCCGAAATACTCTCGAACTGCATCGGCCTCGTAGCCGACCACGAAAATCAGTTCGTCGGTGCCGGCGTCAATTGCGGCGTCTGCGGTGTGGGCACAGAGCGGGCGGTCGGCCACCGGGAGCATTGGTTTTGGCAACTGAGCGGTGAGCGGGCGCATCCGGGTGCCTTCACCGGCAGCGAGGAGAACTGTCTGCATACCGGGGCCGACTCGCTGGTGTGAAATAGTCCTACCGTTCGTATGCCGGGTTTTCGGTAGTTTGCCAAAGGAGAATCGAATACGCTGTTATCAGAAGTCCGTTTGACTTTGGTGGCGGATGGCGCGCGCTCGCGCTCGTGTGCGAGTGAAACGAGCGGAGCGAATCGGCTGGGGAGGTGTGTGGTGCGGAAGCGGAGCGGGTAAGCAACCGAACCGTGAACGAGGCCGCAGGCCGAGTGAGCGGCAGTTTTTAGTCCAGGTTTTTGCGAACCCCCTTGCGAGCGGAGCGAGCAACGGGGGTGAAGTAAAAAAGTGGAGGCGTGTGGCCTGCGGTCTCTCCTGTGAGTCAGGATTTGTTGTAGATTCTCAAGCAAATGAGTTGATATAGATTGAATACTATCACTGGATGATATACTGGAGCGGACAACTCATACTCACGTCGGACGCTCGTAGTCTGGGTCGAACATCTGTGCGGACAGCGGGAGCGGGTCGCCTTCGGTGACGTTGTACCCAGAGAAGTCGGAGACACCGGCCTCACGCAGAAGTTCCTCGTCGTAGACCGCGTTGCCGGTGAACGAGGAGTCACGAGACAGGAGTTCGAGCACGGTATCGGCGACGATTTCCGGCGTACGCCAGTCGTCTTCGGTTCCCAACCCGAAGTGCCGCGTTGCGCGCGTGTCGATAGCGGTCACCGGCCAGAAGGCGTTGGCCGCAATGCCATCGGATTCGAGTTCGCGGGCGAGTGAGAGCGTGACGAACGTCATGCCCATCTTCGACCACGCATAGGCGGCCTTGCCGGGTGCGCGGTCCTCGACAACCGGTGGGGCGTTCGTGAGGATGTGGCCGCCGCCGAGTTCTTTCAAATGTGGGATGAACGCCCGCGAGGTGAGGTAGGTGCCACGGATATTGACCTCGGTGAGCAAATCGAAGCGGTTTGCGGGCAGGTCCTCGACGTTTGCTAACTGAATCGCGCTCGCGTTGTTGATGACGATGTCCACCTCGGGAAAGACCTCGATTGCCTCCGCGGCAGCAGCCTCGACCTGTTCTGCATCCCGGAGGTCGAGTCGAATCGCGTGGGCATCGACGCCCTTCGCTTCACACTCCGCTGCGGTTTTGTGGATAGTTCCCTCTAAATCCGTCTCCTCGTCATCGACGGTCTTTCCGGTCGAAACGATGTTACAACCGTGTTCTGCGAGCGTGAGCGCGATTTGCTTGCCGATGCCGCGGGTCGTTCCGGTGATGAACGCGGCCTGCCCGTCGAGGTCGATATCGGTCATGTCCGTGGTTGGCTTCGTCAGTATATAATACGCCGTGGTCGGCTATCGGTCCCGCGTCACTGTTTCGTTCGGTTTCGTGCGTGACTCCGCAGAGAGCACCACACCCGGATAGAGGGTCGTGTGGATTCCCGTCTTCGCGCCATCGCCAACGACGACGCCGTACTTTCGTCTTCCTGTGGAGACGCGCTCGCCCTTTACTGTCTGTTTCACCGGAGAATCGTCGTGACGGAGGTTCGCTACTGTGGTTCCTGCGCCGAAGTTCACCTCACGGCCGAGCAGGCTGTCGCCGACGTAGGAGAGATGCGGGACGTGCGTTTCGCGCATGACGACGCTGTTTTTGATTTCGACGGCGTGACCCACCCGTAC
>DASSKS010000305.1:0-4226 GCA_035690245.1 Halococcus sp.
AGGCGATGGCCGAAAACGACGCCCTGATTGGCGGCGAGGAGTCGGGCGGGTTCTCGATTCGGGGTCACGTCCGCGAGAAGGATGGGGTACTGATGGCGTTGCTCGCGGCGGCCGCAGAACGAGAGGAACCGCTCGATGACCGCGTTGACCGCCTGCTCACAGACCACGGCGAGATTCATCAGTCGAAAATCAGTGTCGAGTGTCCCGAGGGCGAAAAAGAGCGCGTGCTCACAGAACTCGAAGACGAATTACCGGAACGGGTTGCCGGCGAGACGGTCGCGGAGGTGGTCACGAAAGACGGGTTCAAAACCGTCCTCGAAGACGGTTCGTGGGTACTGGTCCGACCGAGTGGAACCGAACCCGTGTTGCGAATCTACGCCGAAGCCGGCAGTGAAACCCGAGTCGATGAACTGCTCGATGCTGGCCGTGAACTGGTGACGCCGTTCGTTTGAGAACCAATAACAGCCGGTTTTGCTTTCGATAGCAGCCAAAGCCCCTAAGAGTACGGAAAGTGGGTTTTCGTCAATGACGCAGTTTTGGCGGAACGTCTTTTCCGGCGACGGCGAGACGAATCGGTTCGTCTATATCACTGCTGCCGTCGCCGCGCTGAATGGATTGCTCTTTGGGTTTGATACCGGCGTGATTTCCGGCGCGCTGTTGTATATCGAAAACGGATTCGGGCTGTCGGCACTGCTTCAGGAGTTCGTCGTGAGTTCGGTGCTGGTCGGGGCGGTACTCGGCGCGGCACTCGGCGGGAGGCTCGCAGACCGCTTTGGCCGGCGCAGGGTAACGCTCCTCGGGGCGGTCACGTTTTTCGTGAGTTCGCTCGGAATGGCGCTTTCGCCCACGGTCTCCTGGCTCATCGGCTGGCGGTTCATTGTTGGAACTGCCATCGGCGTTGCATCCATCGTCGGCCCACTCCACATTTCGGAGACTGCACCGCCGAAGATTCGCGGCTCGCTCGGGTCGCTCCAGCAACTCGCCATCACCCTCGGCATTTTGCTTGCGTATCTCGTCAACTACGTGTTTGCGAGCTTCATCACCGGGCCGGCGGCGTGGCGGTGGATGCTCGGATTTGGAGTGGTTCCAGCGACCGCACTCGGCGTCGGGATGTACTACCTGCCCGAAAGTCCGCGCTGGCTCATCAAAGAGAACCGCGAGGACGAAGCGCGCGAGACGCTTTCGCGCCTGCGTACCGAAACAGAGATAGACGACGAGATACAGGAGATGAAAGAACTCGAAAGCGTCGAAAAGAGCGGGTTTTCGGTACTGTTCGAACCGTGGATTCGGCCCGCGCTAATCGTCGGTGTCGGGCTTGCCATCCTCCAGCAGGCCACCGGCATCAACGCCGTGCTCTACTACGCGCCGACGATTTTCTCATCAATCGGGCTTGGGTCGCTGGCATCAATTCTCGCTACGGTGGGTATCGGTATCGTCAACGTTGCGGCGACACTCATCGCGATTCGGCTGGTGGACCGGTCTGGCCGGCGGCCATTGCTCCTCGTGAGCGTCACCGGGATGACCGTGATGCTCGGAATCCTCGGCGGGATATTCTGGTTCTCTGGACTCTCGGGCGTCGTCGCGTGGGTCGCCGTCGTGAGCATGATTCTGTTCGTCGCGTTCTTCGCCGTCGGTCTTGGACCAGTATTCTGGCTTATGATATCCGAAATTTATCCACTCGAAGTCCGTGGCTCGGGCGAAGGCGTCGCAAGCGTCGCCAACTGGGGGATGAATCTCATAATCGCCGTCACGTTCCTCACGCTCGTCCAAACACTTGGACGGGGACTCACGTTCTGGCTCTACGGCATCGTGGCCGCGATAGCCATCGTGTTCGTCTATACCCAAGTTCCCGAAACCAAGGGCCGCTCGCTGGAGGCAATCGAAGCCGACCTTCGGGGAAGTGCGTCCGGCGAAGAAAGCGGGACCACCGGCGACTGGACCTCGGAGGAAGAAATCGGATAATCGAATCCACGCTCCCTTCATAACCGATTTCGGTTGGGTCTGTCTCGTTGGCTACCGTACCCCGCGAAATCGGTCCGGTTCGTCCGCTGGTTCGATAGTGAACTCCAGTGATGTATAAAACGGGCGTACTCGACGGTGGAACTCGGCCCTCAGTTCACCATCGACGGATTCTGTGGCCGTCTCGATGAGTCCAGTGCCGATTCCCTGCCCGCGCCGCATTCGGCGAAAGGCGATGGCGTCTATTTCCCGACCGTCGAGTACGCACGCGCCGAGCACCCGACCGTTCTCCGCTGCGACCAGCACAGTCTCGTCTTCGATGCGTTCGCGGACTTCGGACGCATCGACTACGAGTGATGCCCCGTCGAGAACGCCCATCACCGCCACGAGGTCGTCGGGTCGGGCAGTGCGTATCTCCACGATTCACCCGCCTTTGATGAGTCTGAGCACCTGCACGCGCTCTGTGTCTATGTCACTATCCGCCGGCACGGGTTGGCCATCGACGAGGACAGTGGCTTCGTGGCGATTCAATCCGACGGCAGCGAGGAGGTCGCCGTAGGTTTCCTCACACTCGATTTCGTGGGTGTCGCCGCCGACAACACGGACTGTGACCATAGCAAGAGAAGCCGACGAGTGCGTTTGAGCGTGTCGTCTGTGCGGTTCGTAACGAGGTGTGTCTCGGGCATCTTAAGAACGGCCCATCCCTCGTACCGATATGAGCGAGGCCGAACCCCGCGCGGGCCGGGGCGAAATCTGGATCGAGAAATACCGCCCGCAGACGCTCTCAGAGATGGTCGGCCACGAGGACATCGTGGGCCGGCTTGAAAGCTATGTTGCACAGAACGACCTGCCACACCTCCTCTTTGCGGGTCCAGCGGGTGTCGGTAAAACGACCAGTGCGATGGCAATCGCACACGAGGTGTACGGTGAGGAGTGGCGCGAGAACTTCTTAGAACTCAACGCCTCTGACGAGCGCGGTATCGATGTCGTCAGGGACCGCATCAAGAACTTCGCGCGCACGAGTTTCGGTGGGTTCGACTATCGCATCATCTTCTTGGACGAAGCGGATGCGCTCACGAGTGATGCCCAATCAGCACTCCGTCGGACGATGGAGCAGTTCGCGGGGAATACGCGGTTCATCCTCTCGTGTAACTACTCGAATCAAATCATCGACCCGATTCAGTCGCGGTGAGCGGTGTTTCGCTTCGGGCCGCTCGGTGACGAAGCAGTCGCCGAGTACATCGGGCGTGTGTCGAGCGCGGAGGGTATCGACGTGACCGACGAGGGAATCGAGGCGCTCGTCTATGCCGCAGACGGCGATATGCGAAAGGCCATCAATGGATTGCAGGCCGCCGCGACAACAGGTGAAACGGTCGATGACGAGGCGGTCTACAGTATCACGGCCACCGCTCGGCCCGAAGAAATCGAGGCGATGGTACGGACGGCTCTCGATGGTGATTTCACCGCCTCTCGCGCGAAACTCGACGATTTACTCACCGATGCCGGCCTCGGGGGAGGGGATGTCATCGACCAACTCCACCGCTCTGCGTGGGCGTTCGACCTCGATGACAAAGCGACCGTGCGATTGTTAGAGCGCGTCGGCGAAACCGACTACCGCATCACACAGGGCGCAAACGAGCGCCTCCAACTGGAAGCACTGCTCGCGTCGCTCGCGCTCGAAGCGGAGTAAGGTATTTGTTCGACGTACACGTATGGATACACAGATGGCATCGAAAACGATTTCGCTCCGCGAAGACGCATATGAACGTCTCAAGGCACGAAAACGCGACGGAGAGAGTTTTACGGAGGTAGTGTTGCGGATGACGACAGAAGACCAGAAGGATTTTTCGAATCTCATTGGAGCCGACTTACCCGTATCGTGGAACGCAATCGAATCAGCACGCGGACGAAGCGAGGCGGACGAACGGCGCGAGGAACTCCTCAGAGAGCGAATAGCAAAAAATGAGTGAGTTTCTCCTCGATACCAGCTATCTCATCGACCTCGTCTACGAGAACGACGACGCGGTTTCGCTCCACGAGGAAATCAGCGGACGGACGGTGACGGCCACCGTCTGTATCTACGAGTTGGCGAAGTTTGTCGAATCCGACCTCGATGCGCTCTTCGGAACGAAGGAAGTGATGTCATTCTCACAGACAGATGCTATCGAGGCCGGAACGGTGTACCGAGAGCTTCACGATAGAGGTGACTTACTCGGCGAGATGGATACCGTGATAAGCGGTATCGCCAGAAACCGTGGTTTGACGCT
>DASSKS010000306.1:0-2678 GCA_035690245.1 Halococcus sp.
GCCGATGCCCTCCGGGACGTTGTTGACGACGATGGCCGCAAAGAGTGGCAGCGTCTCGACCCCGCCAACGAACGTGATGCCGAGGGCGACGCTCTCGGGGATACCATCCAAAAGCGAACCGAGAAAGAGCGCCGTCCCCTCGCCGCCGCGCCCGGAGTGCTCAACGACGAGAATGGCGACGACATAGACCACCGCTCCGGCCAGCAGGCTCGCTCCGGCGAGGACGATACCCGCCGTCTCTGCCGATTCGACGAACAAATCAGTTGCGAGCGCGGTGATGAACGCTCCGCTGGCAAAGGCGAGAACCGTTGCTAACAGCCGCTTCGGTGGTATCCAAACCAATCCGAGAGCGGCTCCCGCGGTAAGCGACCCCGAGGCGATGACGGCGGCGACGATGAGTGCGAAGTCCATATACTCAGACGATCTATTTTAGATTTCTTATATCTTTCCGAATCGCCCGATTGCATCCAACTGTTTCGAGGTGGCTATCGCAACGGGATTGGAAAATCAGTACTTCGGTTCCGCCCCGGTAACTCGATACACCTCGTCCATCAGGTCGTCGCGTCGGTCGCGCCACGCCTCGAACCCAGACGGCGAGGACGGGTACTCGTCGTATAGCTCTTTGACCTCGGCGGCTTTCTTCTGGACTTGATAGAGGTCGTACAGCGTCTCCCAGTGGCCGAACGTCTTGATGGCGGTCTTGATTTTGAGACCGAGACTCATCGAGGCCGTCCCCTCTTTGCCGAGCGCGTCGATTATCTGCTGACTCGGCAAGGAGGTCAGAATACTCACGAGGTCGTCAATGTCGTTCGCTCCGCCAAAGATATTATAAATATCCATCGCCGCAAAGCGCTTGCCGAAGTCCGTCATCACCTGATGGTTGTACTTCCAGAGGCGTTCCTCGCTCGCATCACCACTCGTGACGGCCTCGACGGCGCGTTGGGCAGCCCAGTGGCCGGCCTTCGCCGCGCCCGGAATTCCACCCCCAGTAGTTGGATTGACGTGTCCGGCAGCGTCGCCAACGGCCATGAACCCCGGCGCGGTCGCCGAATCATACGGTCTGCGGGTCGGCAGCGCGGCCCCGAGTTTGTGCTTCACTGTTGCCCCGTCGAACTCCGGGCGATTGCGGAGGTCTTCTCGCAAAACTTCGACGAGTTCCATCGGCGATTTGTTCATCTGAAAGCCCAATCCGGCGTTGATTTCGGTGCTCGTGCGCGGGAAATACCAGAGATAGCCCAGTTCTTCGGTGGGCTTGAACACGAGCGCGTCGTCCCACTCCACCGGCGAATCGACTTCGACGATTTCGCGGTAGGCAGAACAGAACTGCGAGTAGTTCACGTTGGTATCGAACGTCGTTCCCGAGAAATCGGTCTTGTCCTGCAGCAGCGACAGCGACCCGGCGGCGTCGATGACCACGTCGGCCTCGTAGGTGGTCGCATCACCATCTCGAACCGCGTTGACGCCCGTAACACGGCCGTCTTCTTGCATCACGTCCTGCACCACGGTGTCGGTGTGAATGTCTGCGCCCGCGCGCTCGGTCTCCTCGACGATCACTTCGCCGTAGCGCTTGCGGTCAACGACCGCGCCCCCTTCAGGAAATGGCACGTCGAGGTGTTCGCCGGTCTGCGGGTTCTCGAAGCGCGCTTTCGTAATTTTCTCGTTGGTAAAGGATTCCTTGCGGAGGTACTCGCGGTCGATGACATCGGGGAACGTCGCCGCGCCCTTGACGGCGTCACCACAGGCGATGTCGCCCACGTCGTCTGCCGATTTACGCTCTAAGAGCACCGTAGAAAGGCCCTCTCCGGCGGCGGTCGCGGCGGCGAACGCACCAGCGGTTCCAGCACCGACGACGGCGATGTCGTAGCGTTCTGCTGTCATAGTTGTTCTAGTACCGGGTAGGGTATAAAAATGGATGTTCTTTCGGTCGGCGAGCGCTACGGAACGGGTTTCGATTCGGGTTCCCTGTCGTCGCCGATGACTATCGTGTTCTCCACGAGATTGCCGTGTGCGCGGCGAAAGCGTTCTGAGAGTGCTTGATGGGAGATATCGAGCTCGTCTGCGAGGTCGGCGACCGAGATGTCGCGCGGCACCTCGTAGTAGCCGCGCTCGAACGCTGCGGTCAGCGCTTCTACTTGTTCTTCGGTGAGTCCGAATCGGCCGTGGCGTTTGCCGTCCATCTCGTAGATGGTTTCGATATCGAGACGGATATCGTGGTCCTCACAGAAGTCATAGGTGCGCGAGAGCGACTCGCGGTCTGGAAACAGGAGTCTGAGATGCCAGCGGCCGTCTTCGCTGTGGGCGTCCAACACGGTGGCTTGTTCTTCTAACAGCGCGTGGACGACGAACTGCACGTGGGAAATCCATTCCATCCGATAGAGCCACTCGTCGTCCAAATCAGAAAGCATCTCGACGTTTTCGACGCTTCTATCTGCCTCGAAGGCTGACTCAAGTGCCGCGCGGTCGGGCGCGTTCGCCCACACGAACGGCAGCACGCGCTCTGCGTCGTGGGCGACGACGCGCTCGATGTCGAACGTCGCCTCGGGCACCGATTCGAGCGTCTCGCCCAGCGCGAACGTGGCCGCCGAAAGCGACACCTCGGAGATAGTGCTCATATGGTCGAGTATGAACACCTGCGTTGGTATAGCTGTTATGTCCAAGTGGATACTGCGTGTCAGCGA
>DASSKS010000307.1:0-5035 GCA_035690245.1 Halococcus sp.
CCTGTTCGGGTTCGAACTCGAAGGAGGCCGGCGGCTGGGCATCGAGTTCCTTGAGACGATTGCCGAGTCGTTCGGCGTGAATGAGTTCTTCTTGTTTTGCATCCGTCCGAAGGCTCTGTTTGACCTCCTCTGCGCTGACGCCATCGAGGATGGTCGCGTTCGTCAGGTAGTTCATCACCGTCTCGATTTCGTCGTTGTAGGCGCTGCGAAGCAGCTCTATCACCTGTTCGTTCGTCATACCACGACTATTCGATGCAGGGGCTTAGAAGTATGGGTCACGGAAACTACTTACTCCTTGACGATGGTGCTCGCCGGGTGAACGACTTTGCGGACGAGCACCCGCTCACCGAGAATCAGGAGGTTGTAGGTGAGCGTGAGTTGTAGCCCGGCGAGAACGAACGCGGTCGTTCCCGGAACCGAATAGCCCTCTGCCGCAGAGACGAGCGCGTAATTCACGACGAGACTGCCGAGCGTCCCGAGGACGTGAATCATCGAGGCAGCGATGAGGTGTTGTCTGCGGTCTGGGTCACGGTCGGTGAACAGATGCGGAAACGCGAGCAGTGCAAGCCCGGCGAACCCGATGAGCGCGCCGATGACGTACAGAAAAATCTGTGTGAGACTCGGCGAACCATACAAATGAATAGCGATTTCCCCGCCGGCCCAAATCGTGAGCGTATAGCCGTAGGCTTCGGATTCAGCCACGAGATTCCGTGCGAGAAGCTCTCGTAGGTTCATGACCGTTTTTGTTACGGGATTCGTAATCCGTTGTCGGTTACGAATGGACCCGAGGGAGTATCTGTCGGACAAGTACCCGATGAATCACGCCCAGTCGCCGGCGGTATCACAAAGCGTAACCCCCGCCGCCACCAACCACTGCCAATGAGTCAGCAGCTGCCGGACGTACAGGCCGCCCAGCCCGATGTCACTGTGGGATTGAACCACGTCGGCGTCACCGATGTCGAAAAACTCCTCAAACTCGGCCGCGCCGAGGCCCGTCCTATCGTCCTGATGGCGGATTTTTCGGTGTTCGTCGACCTTCCGAGTTGGCGCAAGGGCGCGGACATGAGTCGGAACATGGAGGTCATCGACGAAACCTTGGAGGCGGCGGTCGCAGAACCAGCCTATCGGGTCGAGGATGTCTGTGGCGACGCCGCAGAGCGCTTGCTCGAAAAACACGAGTATACTACTGAAGCGAAGGTGAAGATGGAAGCCGAGTTCGTCAAGCGCGAACGCACCCCAGAAAGCGACCGGGAGACCCAACAGACCGCGACTATCATCGCCGGGGCGTGTGCCACTGACGAGGGCACCACCGAAGAAATCGGCGCTCGCGTCACCGGCATGACCGTCTGTCCGTGCTCACAGGGGATGTCGAATGCACGCGCCCGCGAGACGCTTTCGGAGTTGGGTGTCGATGACGAAACCACAGACGAATTTCTCGATAGAGTCCCACAGGCAGGCCACTCACAGCGCGGGCACGCGACGCTCACCGTCGAAAGCGACGGCGCACCAGAAGTCGACCTCAATGACCTCATCGACGTAGCGCGCGATTCGATGAGCGCACGAATTTACAATCTCGCAAAGCGCCCTGACGAGGACCACATGACCGAAGCGGCCCACGAAAACGCGAAATTCGTGGAGGATTGTGTCCGAGATATGGCAGAAGGCGTCGTTCGTGAATTTCCCGACCTCGGGCCGGAGGCGGTCGTGACGATGAAACAATCGAACGACGAATCGATTCACCAGCACAACGCCCACGCCGAACGAATCGCAGAAGTGAAAACGCTTCGTAAAGAACTTCACGGCTGATTTTTTGGTGCAGATTTTTGCAAGCGAGGGAGCGAGCAACGCGAGCGACCGAGCACAGCAAAAAGGTGCGGTGAGTACGCTCCGCGAGGAACTCCACGGCGCGGGCGTGCCCGCCGACGACTGATTTTGCGAGCTAGATGAGCGCGAGCGCGACGAGCGTCGTGAGTACCGAAACCGGAAGTCCAATGGCGACCAACCGCCGGATGGACACTGGAGTATCGTACTGACGCGCGCGTTCGAGGACGATGAGCGTCGCGGCGCTCGCTATCGGTGTCGCATTACCGGCGAGTGTGCTGACCGCCGCGAGTCGGAGCCACGATTCCTGACCCGTGGTCGTCGGCGCGAGCAATACGACCGTTGGAACGTTGCTGATGATGTTCGAGAGCACGAATATCGCTACGGCGCGCACGGTGGCCCCCGACTGGGCGAGTATCTTTAGGAGCGCTGCAAACACGCTGTCGTCGCGGACGGCCGCCGTCAGCACGAACAACCCCACAAACAACACGAGAATCCCCCAGTCGATGCGTTCGAGAATTCGGTTCGCCGGAATTCGCCGCCCGACTTGGACGATTCCGAGATGAACGAGTGCCGTCGTCGCAGCGAGATAGCCGGGGTCCACATCGGGGAGTGCCACGAGCAACGCGAGCGTACCGAGGAGGAATCCGCCACCGAGCGCCGCCCATCCCCGGTCGAAATTCGGCGTGCTCACTCTGGGTAATCGATGGCGCCCCGCGAGCGGAACCACGATGGCCGCCGCGATGCAGAGACAGACGGCGGCGATCGGCGCGAGGTGGCGGACGAACGTCGCCGTCGAGAGACCGCTTCGAGCGAGGATGTAGGCGTTTTGGGGATTGCCGAGCGGCGTGGCGAGGCTGCCGACGTTCGCGCCGATGACGAGCGCGATAATCGGTCCATCTGGGTCGGTGTCTGCGGCCGCCGTCGCATCGAGGAGTACTGGTGCGAGCAGGATGACTGTCGCGTCGTTCAGTGCAACGGCACTGAGTCCGGCGGCGAGACACAGTGCCCCAAACGTGAGGCGGCGAGCGGTTTTCGCCTGATTGACGAGCGCCGGTGCGGCCCAGTCGTAAAACCCTGATACTGAAAGCGCCTCGACGTGGACCATCATGCCGAACAACAGGGCCAAAGTGGTGGCATCGACGCTTTCGAACGCCGCCTGCGGACGCAGGCCGCCGAGCGCAACGACAACCACTGCCCCGAGAGCCGCCGTCAACGGCCGCGAGAGCACTACTCCTCTCACTTGCGGGAGGGCGAGCACGACGAACGTCCCAACGACGACTGCCGTGACGAGCAGGTCAGGGACAGTCGTGCCGAGCATCGGTTGTCGATGGTCGGCGGTAACTATCCGTGTTTCCCATCCGCTACGACGTGTTTCGACCACCGATTCGCCACTCAGTACAAACGAGTCGTGCTCATCCCAGTTCGAGCGGGGTCGCCCGTTGCCAGCGCGGTTCGAACTCGTGCATGATTTCGGTGGCGAACTCGTGGTCCCGCAGGGCTATCATCGCAAACAACTTCGTGCTGTCGAGCGGATGGGGCACTTCGATACAGGTTTCGACGCCATCGATGACGGTAAAGGTACGCTCGACCGCATCGCTTGTGCGCGTGTTGAACCGCTCGTTCGGCGCGAGCGCGCTCACGTAGCGCTCGCCAACGGTTTCTGGAAGCGCGGAGACGAGTTCGGGGCGCATCAACAACGAGACCGTGATATCGCGCTCTATCGCTTCATTGAGTTCCTCGGCGACGCGATTGCCAACTGAGTCGACATCGAACTGCCGAGAGAGCGCCGAGGCGACCATCACCACGCTCTCGTTGGCTGCGGCGATGCGTTCGACCAACAGGTCCACAGTATCATCGGGACCGACCGCCGCCGTCCAGAACGGTTCGTCGGTTGGCTCTGCGGCGTCGAGTTTCTCGATGAGTTCCTCGACGCGCTCTTCGTACTGGTTGGCCTTGGCTTCGAGTTCGCGCCGCCGGTCGTCTAAGAGGCGTGAAAGCGCCATCTCCGGTTCGACCGCGACGTATTTTTTGGGTCGGCTTGCGCTCTGTGAACGCACCAAACTGTGGGTTTCGATGCTCGCAAGCACGTCGTAAATCCGCCCCATCGGCACCTCGCTCACGCGCGACAACTCCTTTGCTGTTGTCGGGCCGGTATCGAGCAGCGCCCGATAGACACGCGCCTCGTACTCCGAGAGACCGAGGTCCCTGAGGGTTGCCATCGTTCACCCCCATTTCGTTCGACAGCAATAAACGTATCGCTAGTTTATGTCGGTTACAGCCTCGCAACGGAATCGTTTCTTGTGGTGGTGAGAAAGGGCTTTCCGCTGACTCACAAATGAAGGGTAATGGTCGAGGTGAGCGTCATCATTCCGACGACGTTGGCGCGCGAGGCAACCATCGAACCGGTAGAACGCCTCGCGCGCGATGAGTTCTGTGATTACGAGGTGCTCGTCCGGCGCGAGGAGGGGGCGGCCCACGCGCGAAACGTTGCCATCGAGAAATCGAGCGGTGAGAAATTGGTCTTTTTAGACGACGACTCCATCCCGTGCCGGGGCTTTCTCAGAACGGCGAGCGTCGCGCTCGATGCCTATCCCGCAGTGGCGGGCCGGGTAGTACAACCCGCAGACGCCTCCTTCAGCGACCTCGAACTCCCGTGGTACGACCAAGGAGAAGAAACGAAGCGCACGGACCTCCTCCCCGGTTGTAACATGGCCATCCGCAGAGAGGTCATCGAAACCGTCGGAGGATTCGATGAGGAAACCTTCGGCTGGGGCCACGAGGAAAGTGAACTCGCAGAACGCATTTCACGAGAGTTCGACATCCAGTACGTACCGAAACTCGTGGTCGAACACACCTACGTCGAATCGTTTCGAGATTACGTGCAAAAATCCTACCTGCTCGGACGGGCAGATGTCCAATGGTGGCGACTCGACGGGAAACCGCTCGGCTGGTTGCTCAAGCAGACACTCAACTCACCAATCAGGGGAGAGACGCGCCTCGAAACCGTTCGGCGGGTGGCCCAGCGTGTCGGATGGGTCGTCGAGACGGTTGCGGGCCGATAGCTCAGGGACGTTCTTCGATGCGCTCACGGTCGCGGGTGCGCCATTCGGCAGCACTTTCTGGATTCTCGGTTTCGAACAGTGCATCGAGTTTGCGCTCGAACTGCTCGTCAGTGAGGTCGCCGCGCGCGTAGCGGTTGCGGAGCGTCGAG
>DASSKS010000308.1:0-4921 GCA_035690245.1 Halococcus sp.
ATGAACGACGATGACCTGCCCGTGGCCCACGGTGCGCCCTACCGCGTCCGCATCGAGAGCCAGCTCGGCTACAAAATGGCGAAGTGGGTCACCGGCATCGAGTTTGTCGAGAGTTTCGAGGACATCGGGAAGGGCAACGGCGGGTGGCGCGACGATGTTCTGCACTACTACCCCAACAGCGCCGATATCTGATTGATATCTTTCATTGTTGTGAAGACAACTCATCCCGCCGAATGACGATCAGGATGTGTTCGCTGATACAGGTGCCGCACTGTATTGTGCTTTCGTGGGGTTTCGGTCTCGACTTCAACGCCGACACCGGCTCCATCCCCGACCATGGGTGTCTCATTAGACGGAGCTTCGTCATCACTTGGCCGTTTTTCCTTCTCAATGGGACCTCGTTTCTCGTCGCCGAGTCGAAGCCACTCGGTGCCCGGAATCCCATGGTCGCTCCAGTAGAATTTCGGATGGGCACCGATGATTTCGATGCCACTCCGAATCAACAGCGTGACGAACAGGAGGTTGAAGAAGTGAGTCAGACGAATCCACCATGGATAGCTGAGCGCTTCAGCACTCATGGTGACGTGGTTGATGAATTATTTCACGAGGACAACACCTTTCATCCCCATCGACTTGTGTGGCGCACAGAAATATTTGTAGGTCCCGCTGCTATCGAACGTGTGCTCAAAGGTATGGCCCTTCTCTGCACTCAGTTCGCTTTCGAAGCTTCCATCCTGTGCAACGACGTTGTGAGAACCACCGTCGCCAGTCCATTCCCAGATAACCGTCGTTCCAGTTTTAACGGTGACCGCTGGCGGAGCGAACGCATACGGACCACTGCTCGTCTCCGCGCCGACTTTGACGGTGGCTTCACTCGCGCCGGTTTTATCGGTCACACTGCCGTCGTAATTGGTGCCATCGAGCCAGCCGTCGAACGCTGACGCGCCTCCGCTGGAAGATGCGCCCCCAGCACTGTCGCTATCGGCCGATGTACCGTTGTTATCGCTGCCGGAGGAACCATCGCCGCTGTCTGCGGTTCCCGTACTGGTACAGCCAGCGAGAAGTGCTCCAGCACCCGCCACCGTCGCTGTTTTCAGGAATGTTCGCCGTCCAGTTGACGGAGTGGGTCTCATTGCAGGTGACCATACACTTGATGAATGAATAACGATAGTCGTGATTCTCACCAGCTGGGAACACCACGAAGGCACTCAAATATCTCGCATTCAACCGTCCATCCGGTCTGATGGTGACTGAAGCGTGCGACCTCCTCGGCCATGCTACCGCGCTCTCGCTCAGTTGGCTGACGCCGACGACATCGCCGCCATTGAGTTCGAGCAACCACCCTCTCCGCTCACACGTGGGCGCACAAACGAGATTCAATGGCGCAGACGTAACTCCATTCACCGATGTCCCGCATTCGTTCTTGAAGTCCATGAGTTACAGGTAACACACGACCCACCGATATAATTATACTACCTCGGATATAATTGTAGAGAATAGTGCAGCAAACACGACGTGGCTTTATGGCTGTCACCGGCGCGGTCGATCTCGCCAGCCTCGCTGGCTGTATCGGTTCCTCATCGAATGGTGGTGGCGGTTCAGAAGTCCCGCTCATCATCACGCACGACATGGTCGTGTCGGCCGCGACCGTCAGGAAGAACCAGGCTCCTTGTTCGCTTGAGAACCGGTACCTCCACGGGCAGCGGGTGATTTTCCGAATTCGCGTTATCGACCCGGAAACCGGCGAGAAACTAGACGATTCATCCCTCAAGGGCGTCTCGGTGAAAATCGAAAAAGGGGACGGCCAGACCGTCGATGGGTACTACAGCAAGCATCCGCCTGAGAATCCCACCGACTACTACTGGGTCGTGCCGTGGACGGTTCCCGAGGAGTTCCCGGCTGGGCCGGTGGATTACGACATCATCGTCAATGCGGAACGCTCCGCAAAATCCTACCGGTTCGATGTCCCGCCGGCGAATCTCACCGTGCTCAATGGGTCGTACGCTCCCGACAAGAGCGGATAACAACTGTTCGATTCATGGTTTTGAGCGACCACTTCACAGACCGAGGACGGACGTTGGCCGAACGAGGGGAACAGATAGGGGACTGGATCGACCGACGCGAATTCATCGCCGGTGGCGCAACCGGTATCGCCAGCATCCTCGCCGGGTGTTCGGGTACCCAACAGTCCAAGGCGAATGAGTCAGCAGAACTCTCTGGATCACTCGAAACGGACATCGACAGTGGCATCGTCGGCGACCCTATCCGACTCATGGGCGGGAACCTCCCCGCCTCCGAACACGTAACCATCGTCTGGTACTCCGTTGACGGCCGCTGGGGACTTATCGAGCAAACAGAGATAGTCGAACCGCAGTACACCACTCGAAGTGATCGCATCGCGACAGTGAACACCGATGCGAACGGGATGTTCTCGTACGACTGGGTGCTTCCCGAGGACTACGGCGGGATGCATGGGATCAAGGTCCTGTCCGGCGATGGGACACCGCTCGCCCGGACCTCTGTCGAGATCGGTCCGTCGTTTGAAATCGATCAAAAGCGTGCGCCACTCGGGGAGGCGTTTACGGTAACTGTCCATGGGATCGGAATCAGCGGGTATACCACAAACTACCTGGTATCCTGGGACAATACGGTGCTTGGGAGCGTCACGGCCGTCTCCTCGCGGGGTCGCGCCGAAGCGGTGGTGCCGGCCGCCGGGCCGGTGGGCGAACACGTTCTCCGCATGGGGCGCGGGTGGTCAGGGGTGTTCTATCTCAACGTTCAACAGTCGCCGTACGAACCCCCAGACTTCCCAACATGGATTGTTGAAGTGACCGAACCAGCGGATGATGTCACCGCTGGCAGACGATTTACCGGCGGTGCGCCGGAGTCTGCCGAGGAGATGTGGCAGGCTGTTCAGGGACAGTATTCGGATGTTGGCGTGAAGGGCGATACAGCATCCATGTCGATCTCTCCTCGGAACGGCAGCGTCGAAGACCAAGTACTGGTCACGGGTTCTGGGTTCCCATCAAACCAGATGGTTGCTATTAATTGGTTGACCAAGCGTGGCAACCGCGTCAAGAGCGGGTTCCATACGACAAAGTTGGATATTGCTACGCCGACGACCGATGAGCAAGGGCGCTTCGAGGTGGCGGTGACTGTCCCGGACGACCTCGGTGGCGTCCATCCAGTCGTCGCGGCTGTCGACGAAGCACCGGTCGCCGTCTCGACGTTCATCCTCAAGCCTTCTGTCGTCGGTATTACCCCTGCCTCTGGACCCATCGGCACCAAATTTACTGTTCACGTAAAGGGCGTTGGGTGGACCGAGTACGACAATACGTATGCGGTGACGTTCGACAACCACCTTCTTGGCTATGCCTGTGGATTCAATTCGGAAGGCGACGTGCAAATTCCCCTTACAGCGAGTGGACCAACAGGCCATCATACGATTGATCTGTTCCCGGCAATCTATCAGGGGATTGATGAAGGGCATATGCCCGACTTCTACAACACGCCTCAGTTGAGCTACCGCACCGACCATCCCGGGCGTTCGCTCCCGGCGTTTCGATTTATCTTCCACACAACCGAGTCGTAGGTCAATGAGAAACATATTCTTTCTTAGAATATAATTATATTCATTACTAAATCGAGTTACGAAACTTTAGCTAACCGGGGCGCTAAGTGTTGCTTCAACCATAGTCTTGCTAGCTTTCCCGCCGTTCCTGATAACGGTTCCTTCTTACTTGATTCGTCGCTAATGACCTCTTTACGGATGGCGTAGAAGCGCCACTCGTCCCCGCACTCGTATAAATAGCAGATCCGGTCGTACTGCTCAAGGCCCAACTGTCGCGTCACTTCACCAATCGTCGTTTCCCTTGCGTTCTCGACCCGCCCGGTGCGCAAAACCGGATCGCCTCCGAGCGACTCTTCATATTCTTGGGGCATGGGATTTGATATCGCTGTCCCAGTAGTCGTCGCTCCCGACGAACCAGAGATGTCGAAGAGTACGCGACCGAGTACGAGGAGGGAGGCGCGATGTACCATGCATGGTTCAAGTGGATTGTGATTTAGGTGACACTCCCGAGTCGCACAGGTACACTTATCCAAACGCCGGTCAACACAACAGCGTATGTTCAACCGAATACTCATTCCGACAGACGGCAGCGACACAGTCATCCCAGCGGTTGAGACGGCTCTTGATATTGCCAAAACCTACGATGCGACTCTCCATGTTCTCTTCATCGTTGACCCGCCCCCGTCGATTTCTGGAACAGGGGAGGGATTCACCGGTATCGACAATCTCTTAGATGAGCTTGAACATGAAGGCCATCAGATAACAAATGCAGTCGCTGCCCAAGCCACTGATAACGAGATCGAGGCAGAAACAGCTGTTCAGCGAGGGAATCCCCACGATGACATCATTACCTATGCCACTGAGAACGATATCGACTTGATTGTCATGGGAACCCACGGGCGAACCGGTGTTAAGCGGGCGCTCTTAGGGAGCGTGACTGAGGGTGTCGTTCGCCACTCCGAGATTCCTGTCCTATCCGTCCATCAAGAACCAGACGAGTAGGTGTTTCACGTCGATTCTTCACCCTGCTTTCTGACAAACTACGTGTCGATTGGAAAAAGTCCCTCCAGACTGAATCTCAGTGAACGGGCGTTTCAGCGGCGGATTCTGCGGATTCCGAGACGAGTACTTTCAGTGCGAACGCAACCCCCACACAGAGTATACTCAGAGCAACGAAGACAGCAAACCCCCGCGCATAGCCGATTTCGCCGTACACGTCCACGAACAGACCCATGATTGGCAAAATGACGAGCGTGCCACCGCCACCAATGCCGCTGATCCACCCCGATGCACCCCCGACGGCCTCCGGAACGAATTTCGGCACAAGCTCGAACACTGCCGCATTCGTTA
>DASSKS010000309.1:0-6294 GCA_035690245.1 Halococcus sp.
ACACCATTCTATGACCAGAGTCAAGCAGTTTCGTTTCGAGGAGTCGGCCTCACCCGAAGCACTCGGACGGGGCCGGTTCGTCTTCACCGACGACTATTCGGTTTTCGACTGGGGCCGGATGCCCGATGCCATCCCCAAAAAAGGACGGAGTCTGTGTACGATGGGTGCGCACAACTTCTCTTTGCTCGAAGCCGAGGGAATCCCGACACACTACCGGGGTGTCGTCGCCGATGGAACCGAACACGCACTCGACGAACTGGAAACCCCGCCCACCGAAATGGCCATCGACCTCGCCCACGTGCCGGACCTTCCGGTTACGAGTGGGAGCTACGACTACGACGCCTTCCACACAGACGCCGGCAAGAACTACCTGATTCCGCTCGAAATCGTCTTCCGTAACTCGGTTCCAGTAGGATCGAGCCTGCGCTCGCGGCGCGACCCCCGAGAAGTGGGTCTCGATACTGCTGACTGGCCCGACGAACCAGTGACTCTACCAGAGCCAGTCGTGGAATTCTCCACGAAGTTCGAAGAACAGGACCGCTATCTCACTCACGAGGAAGCGGACCAGATTGCGGGCCGGGCTGACCTCTCAGACCTCACAGCCCTCGCGCGCGAAGTCAACCGAATCGTGACCGAGCAGGCAGAATCCGCAGGACTGACCCACGAGGACGGCAAAATCGAGTGTCTCTACACCGACGGCGAGGTTCGCGTTGCGGACGTGGTGGGCACGTTCGACGAGAATCGGTTCTCCTACGACGGCCAGCAGGTCTCGAAGGAGGTCCTCCGCCAATACCACAAGCGCACCCAACCCGAGTGGGTCGCAGCGGTCGATGCGGCGAAAGCGGAGGCAAACGAACAGGGGAGAGCCGACTGGCGCGCGCTGTGCGAGCGCGACCCCGAACCCCTCCCTGGAGAAGTCATCGAAACAGCGAGTGACCTCTATACTGCGGGTGCGAACGCCTACGTTGGTCGGGAACTGTTCGATGCGCCCGCACTCAGTGAGGCAGTCGAGTCGGCGGGCGCGCTCGACTAGTCGTCTGCCGTCTCGGATGGTCCTCCGGCGGAAGCCTCGCGGTCCACCGGCCTATCGGGATTCAATCGCTCGATTTCCGCTGGAAGACCGAGGTTGCCGTTTTCCTCACGGAGGTGTGTCCGGCCCCGACCGACGACGAGGTCGTCGTTCAGATGAAGCCGAACCGCTTCGACCAACGCTTCGGCTTCGAGTGGCTGGCCGCGGCGTTCCACCTCCTCAATGGTGGCGTCGTCTGGCACGTTGAACGCGCGCTGGGTGATGATTGGTCCTTGGTCTAAGTCCGTGGTGACGTAGTGGGCGGTGACACCCGCAATCCGAACGCCTTGTTCGAGCGCCTGCCGGTAGGCTTCCGCGCCCGGAAACGCGGGCAGGAGTGAGGGATGGACGTTGATGATGCGGCTCTCGTAGCGAAATACTACTTTCGGACTGAGGATGCGCATATAGCGCGCGAGCACCACGAGGTCGACCTCGTACTCAGAAAGGATGTCGAGCAGCCATTCTTCATCCGGTACGCCGCCCGCGTCGCCGATGTCGTAAAACGGCACGTCGTTGGCTTCGGCAACCGGGGCGAGGGCGTCGTGATTTGCGACCACGACGCCGATTTCTGCCTCGGGGTCGCCTGCGCTCCACGCCTCGAAAAGAGCGTCGAGGCAGTGTGATTCTTTCGTAGCGAGCACCGCAACCTGTCTGGTCTCGCGGTCTGCGGGAAACCTGACTTGGACATCCATTCCCAACTCGTCGCACAGATTCGTGAGTGCATCCCGAAGGTCGGCTTTCGAACCATCCATTTCGGTCGTATCGACGTGCATCGTCATCCGAAACAAGCCCTGTCGAACCGCTTGGTCCAAATCCTCGATGTTGATTCCCCGTTCGAAAAGTAGAGACGTGATGCGGGCGATGAGTCCGGTATCGTCGTCGCCGATGACCGTGATTTCGGTGAATTCGTCCGTCACGTTCGCCACCTCCGAACGGGTTCGGGTACGCTCATTGGAGACTCTCTGTGGGTCGTCGGAGAAAACCCTTCGTTATCAGGGAAATTTCGAAGCGTTTTCGCCCGCTCAGTGCTCTATTCTACTCGATGCCAGCCTACACCGCCGTCGTCACCGTTCGACTCAAACAAGGCGTACTCGACCCCGAAGCCGAAACCACAGCACACGCGCTCTCCCGACTCGGCTTCGAATTGGAGGGGCTGCGTTCGGCCGAGCGCTTCGAGGTCGATATGGCCGCCGAGTCACCGACTGCCGCCGAAGAGCGCGCCGACGCGATGGCAGAACGCCTGCTCGCAAACCCCACCATCCACGATTACACCATCGAGGTCGAAGCCCGGTGACGGTTGCAGTCGTCCAATTCGGCGGGTCGAACTGCGACCGCGATGCCGTGAGAGCGCTTCGGGCTGTCGGCGTCAACGCAAAACGAGTCTGGCACGAAGACGGACTCCCCGAAGAGGCATCGGGCATCGTCCTGCCGGGTGGGTTCTCTTACGGCGATTATCTCCGTGCTGGGGCGATGGCCGGACGCGCACCCATTATCGAGGAAGTTCGGGCTGCCGCACGCGAGGGGATTCCAGTGCTCGGCATCTGTAACGGCGCACAGGTCGGCTGTGAGGCGGGATTGACGCCGGGCGCGTTCACCACCAACCGGAGCGCGCGCTTTCAGTGCGAACACACTTATCTTCGAGTCGAAAATTCGGAGACGCCGTGGACGCGCAATTTCGAGGCTGGCGAGGTCATTTCACTACCGATTGCCCACGGCGAGGGTCGCTTCGAAATCAGTCATGACGAACTCGACAGTCTCGAAACCGAAAATCGCGTCCTCTTTCGCTACTGTGACGCCGATGGAACCGTGACACAGGCGGCGAATCCAAACGGCTCGACGGGGGCGGTGGCAGGCATACTCGGCGAGCGCGAGACGGTGGCCGTGTTGATGCCCCATCCAGAGCGGGCCACTCTGTCCGAACTCGGTGGGACGGATGGCCGGAAAATTCTGTGTGGATTCACCGCGTGAAACGCACCGAGGACTTTTCTGCTCTGACGCGGTAGTTATTCACATGGGAGAACGCGCGTGCTATCTCGCGGTCTGTCCGAACTGTGACCTCCAACTGTCGATTGCCGACGAGACCTGTCCCGAGTGCGGTGCGGAACTCGAAACCGAGGGATAGCGAAACACTGTCTGTGGTGTGAGGACAGACATAACCGCGGTCAAACCGTATCACAGTCGAGATGAGCGACACCGTTCAGGTCTGGCTGGTCGAACGGACGTACTCGGATGACGAACAGAACCTCATCATTCTGACCTACGCGACGACAGACGGCGAGCGCGAGTTCCGCAAGGAGCGCGCCCTCCAGAGTTTTTCGGGTCCAAATCGTGAAACGACTGCCGCCCTTGATGTCGAGTCCGAGAATCTCGGAGATGTTTCGGATTCGGATACCCGCGAGCGCTACGCCCGCGAAGCCTCCCGGATGGCCGACGAGCACGACCCCGAGGATGCTATCTGACCATTGACCTACCGCGCGAGCGGCATTCCATAACTCCTCTCGCGTTCCATCACCGCCTCCCACGTCGCCTCACACTCACAGGACACCTGCTCGAATACTGCTGGGTCCTGTCGGAGGTCGAAATCCTTGATAGCAGTTTGGACGTGGTCGTCACACTCCTCGCAGTTGTGCGGGCCTCTGTCCGAACCATGACCCACCGGATCAGAAATCACGAGCGCGTCGGTGTCTGCGGTTTCTCGGAGCACCTCGACCACCGACCAGAGCCACGGCGGACGATAGCCGCCGTCGTGATACAGCTCCTCGACCATCGTGTGGCGCTGGACATTACAGGGGTTCATCGATACGGTGTGAGCGTATTCGGCACACCGCTCGACCGAGGAAATCATATCAGCGACGGCTTCGGATTCGCTGAGAAACGGTGGTTTCAGGAGGAGATAGGCTTTGATTCCTGCTCCCGCTTTACTCGCCTGTTCGCTCGCCGCGACGAAATCGGTGAAATCGAAATATTTGTTTACACAGTCGTGGCGCACGCGGTCGGTTGCGGTTTCGAGACCGACCGCGACATCCACCGCAAGGCCCTGTTCGGTGAAATCGGCGAGACGCTCGCGTTCGATGAAATCCGGCAAGGACTCGACGACGATGCGCTCACGGTCGGCGAAGGTTTCTGCAATCGCATGACGGGTTTTTGCGGGAATTTCGCGCTCATCGAGAAAACTCCCCGAAGTATAGATTTTGATGAGCGGGCAGGGTTCGTCGGTTTGGTCGCGCTCGTGGGCCAGACAGGCATCGAGTTGGTCCAGCAGCGCATCGTGAGCCACAGTCCCGCCTTCGACGGACTCGGCGACGTAGCCACACATCGTACAGCCACCGGCGCGCGCCCAGCGACACCCACCGGTATTGAGAATGATGGTCAGGCTCTCTCTGACCCCTTCGGGAGTGTTGTCTTCGTCAACCCAGACTCGTGTGGGTTCGTGGGGGTCGTAGGTCCGGTCGTTTCGCGCGCGAATCTCGCGTATCGCCGCGTTGTGGGCGTCCATGCCCCTCCCCTGTTCGTAACCCTCTGGACTCGGCTGGCTCATTGTCAATGCTATCTGTTGTGTGGGTAAAACCTCGGCGTCTTCATCTCCTGTCGTTCATGGGGTGGCAATCCACACCAACATTTATACTCAGTCCCGTGTTTCAGTGGGTGTACCATGACGGACGACGATTTACAGGATTTCCTCATCCTGCGCGAACTCGACGGGGCTATCACCAGAGACGAACTCGACGCGGCGGCAGCACAGTCGGGCGAGACGCTCGAAGAACTCCGTGGGGAGGGCGTCGGCATCCGCTGGGTCGATTCTGAAGTGCTGACTGACGACGAGGGCGGAATCACCGGAACCTTCTGTCACTATCAGGCAGAAAGCGAGGAGGCCGTGCGCGAACACGCAGACCGGGCCGGGCTTCCGGCGACGAACGTCTCCCGGCAGGGCGAACCGCTCTCTGGCGAATAAAAGCGCGAATCGAACGGCAAGCCAACTACTGTCGTGGGGTGACTTCGGGTTTCACTCCGTGAATTCCTCTTCCCATTTGAATTTTCCATTTCGCTGTATGATTTCACCATCGACTTCGAGGCGCGAGTCGGTGCTCATGTCGGTTATCAAATCGACGTGGACTGCGCTGTCGTTACCCGACTCACCCTCGGGCAGGCAGGCGTCGTAGGCCCGACCCAGCGCTAAATGAACTGTTTCTGCCATCTTCTCGTCGAAGAGGATGCTGTCGGTCGGGCGGTCGATACCGCGGTTCATGCCGATACCCAACTCACCCAGTCGACGCGCTCCGTCGTCGGTGTCGAGGATTTCTCCGATGACTTCTTCTGACTGTTCGGCCTCGTAGTCAACGACTTCACCATCTTCGAATTGGAGCCATACATCCCGAACACGATTCCCTCGAAGGGTCATCGGCACGTCGAAGCGGATGTCGCCGTCGGTTGCATACGGGGCAGTGAACACCTCGCCGCTCGGGAGGTTGTGTGAGTCATAAGCGACCGAGGCCGCCGAGTTGACGGCGGTCCGGTTCTCGATATTCATCGTGAGGTCGGTGTCTTTCGTGACGATACGGACTTCGCTACCCTCGTCCAGTAACTCCTTCATCTGGTCCATTTCCTCGGCGAGCGATTCCCAATCCCTGAGCACGGCGTTATAGACGAAGTTCTGGTAGGCTTCGTAGCTCATGCCGGCCTGCTGGGCGAGCGACTGGGTGGGATGCACGGTCGAAACCCAGTCTGTGTTCATGGCGAGTTCTTGGACGCCACGTCTGGCTTTCGCGCGCGCTGTTCGTGTTTCGCCCGGAACGTCGGCCATCGCGCTCGTGTTGTGCCCGCCACCGAGCGAGAGAACTACGTCGGCGTTTTCGTATAGCGCGAGTTCGTGGGCGGGGTTCTCATCGAAATCGCCGTCGTGTGCCCGGAGGTAGGCACGATGGATTTCGCCCGAATCGTCGGTCGTCACGAGGTTTGCGCCGCGCTCGCCGAGTTGTTTTGCGACGGCGACCGCGAGGTCGTCTGCGCCCGCAGAAACGCCCATGATGACGTTGTCACCCTCTGTCACCCGCGCGCTCCAATCGACCAGTACCGCTGCGTGCTCGTGGATTCGGTCGTCCATGCCGTCGCCTCGCCCGGTGTGACCAAAAACCCGGCTGTCCGGTGGTTGGAAGGAGATTGTCGCGCGCTCAACCCCTCGCAAAAATCTGGACCAAAAACTCCCGCACGCTCGTTTCACTCGCGCG
>DASSKS010000310.1:0-2539 GCA_035690245.1 Halococcus sp.
GTGAGCGAAGTAATCGGCTGGGGAGGGGGTGGCCTGCGGTCCTTATTTGTATCGTGATTTGCGGTCTCTGTTGCAGATTTAGTGGTTTTTTCAGTCCGCCGTCAGCGTTCGTCTTCGGGTTTCGCGTCCTCACCGAGTTCGGCCTCCACGAAGTCGGGGTCGCGGTCGTCGAGGAACGCACCGATGCCCTCCTCGGCACCCGGTGTTTCGAACAACTGATTTTGGAGTTCGCGTTCGTGGGCGAGGGCGTCCCAGAGCGGCAGTTCCATGCCCTCGTTGACCGCGAGTTTGTCGAAGCCGATTGCTTGGTTGGGTTTCTCTGCGAGTTGTGCGGCGAAATCGAGCGCCGCGTCTTCGAGTTCCTCGGGCGGGTGAATCTCGTCGAAGAGACCGGCTTCGGTGGCTTCTTCCGGCGTGATTGGCTCGCCAGAAACCATCATCCGCATGGCTTTCGACCGGCCAACGGTACGCGGCAGCAGTTGTGTGCCTGCCTCACCCGGAATGAGTCCGAGGTTCACTTCCGGGATGCCGATGTTGTAGGCTGCGTCGTCGCCCACGAACCGGAAGTCACAGGCGAGCGCGAATTCGAGACCACCGCCCATACAGTGGCCATCGACGGCGGCGATGAAGATGGTGTCTGTCGTCCGCATTTTCATGATGACTTCTTTGCTCGTCTGGCTCGCCTTGCCGATGTGGCGGCCGGATTCGTCTTGTAAGGCTTGGATGTCGTAGCCCGTCGAGAAGAAGTCCTCGTTTGCGCTGCCGAGGACAGCCACTCGCACCGTGTCGTCGAATCTGACTGCCTCGACTGCGCGTTGCAGTTCGAGAATCATGTCGAGGTCGTGGGCGTTCACGGGCGGTCGGTCGAGTCGAAGAATGCCGATGTGCCCGTCCATGCTGGCGCTGAAATTCTCTAAGTCGAGTTCGCTAAACGATTCCATGCGTGCGTGAAATCTGCCTGTTCCTACAAAAACCTTCCTGTTGGAGTCGTCTGGATGGTTGGGAATCCGGTCATAGTTGGTAGGCGGTGGCGCGCGCTTGCGCTCGTGTGCGAAGCACCGAGCGCGCAACGTCGCGCGAGGGATGAGCGGAGCGAGTGTAACGAACAGAGCGAATCGGCTGGGGAGGCGTGTGGCCTGCGGTTCTCATTTGAGTCAGGATTTGTAGTCTTCGATACAAATATATGGACAATAATTTGTTGTGCTAGACAACAGTATCGTAAGGAGCGTCCATCGCGGGGTAACACTTTATACCGTAACCCGTATCGAGAGAGTATGCCACGTTCGAAGACCGCGACGATGGCTGAAGCTATTGGAACCATCGAACCCGGAGATTCGATTGCGATGGGACTTGCGCTCGAACACGCCATTCCCTTCGCGGCGGGTCACGAACTCATTCGGCAGGGAACGGAAAACCTCACGCTCATCGGACCGATCAGTGACTTGCTGTTCGACCAACTCGTCGGGGCTGGTCTCGCAGAACGCATCCGCGCCGCGTGGGTCGGCAACGTCAGCGCCGGTACTGGGTATCGGTTCCGCGAGGCCGTCGAATCAGGTGCGATTGACGTAGAAAACCACTCGAATTTCTCCGTTGCACTCGCGTTGCAGGCGGCGAAGATGGGCGTTCCGTACCTTCCGACGCGCTCGCTTCACGGCAGTGATTTGCTCGCAGAAAGCGACCTGTTCGAGGAAGCGACGGACCCATTCTCTGGAGACCAACTCGTACTGGTGCCGGCCATCGAACCCGACTGGACTATCATCCACGTCCAGCGCGCAGACCCCTACGGTGACGCCCATTTCTGGGGAAGCTCTGGAATCATGGAACCCGGTGTCGGTGCGGCGGAGAACGTCATTGTGGTCGCAGAAGAAATCGTCGAACCGAGCGTCATCAAAAGCGACCCAAGCAGAGTGTTCGTCACCCGCGAACAGGTCGCCGCCGTCGTGGAATCGCCCTACGGCGCACACCCCTCGCCGCTGGCCGGCCACTACGACCGGGACAACGAGTATTACCTCGACTACCACGAGTGGACGAAGACACAGGAGGACTACGACGAGTGGGCCGAGCGGTGGGTCCACGGCGTCGCGGACCGCGCAGCGTATCTCGAATTGCTCGACGGGATTCCAGAAATCACTGAACCGACCATTGCTGCGGAGGTGACCTATGGCCAGTGAGAATACGGATCGAGAGTACACCGACCGGGAACTGATGGTGAGTGCCGCCGCCGCAGAAATCGAAGACGGTGATACGGCCTTCGTCGGGATGCGCCTCCCGCTTATCGCGTTTCAACTCGCGGTGAGTACCCACGCACCGAACGCGATGGCCGTCTACGAGAGCGGCGTCGTCCGCGACGACCCAGCCGACGGATTTCTCCATACGATGTGTGACCTCCCGAACCTCAATCGGGCCGTTTCGACGACTGGAATGATCGACATCATGAGTCGTCTTCAACGGGGTGATGTCGATGTCGGATTCCTCGGCGGCGCGGAAATCGACAGGTATGGAAATCTCAATACGACGCGAGTGAGCGCAGGCGAGCGTG
>DASSKS010000311.1:0-4153 GCA_035690245.1 Halococcus sp.
GCGATGGCGGCGACGAGTGCCGCCCCTACGACGCCAGCGAACACGCCCTGCCACGTCACGCCGCCGTCAGTGCCGGGCGGGACCGGTTCGAACGTCGTGATGAGTCTCGGGGTGTCGTAGAGACCGCCGATTTCGCTCGAAAGCGTATCGGACATGGCGGCGGCGAGCGAGCCAGCGAAGACGAATCTGAAGAGTTCGCTTTCGACGGGGAGTAAGGGACTCGCGGCGTAGGCGAGCACCGCAGCGAGCGCAACCGCCGAATTCGCTAAGACGTTGCCGCTGCCGCGCGCGCCCTCGTTTTCCTCTGCGATTCCCCGCGTTCGCTTTCGGTCGTACTTGAATTTCGAGGCCAACCCACCAAACCCGAAAAACGAGATGAGGATGGCGAACCAGCCGAATCCTCCCAAAACCACGGTTAACAGCCCGAGGAGCACTCCCGTGAGCATTCCCGGAATCGAGGCGGTATCGAGCGCGTAGGCGAGATAGCCGAATCCAGCGGTGACGACGAGCGCGGTGGCGATTCCAACTGGTGAAACAGAGAGCGAAAGTTCGGCGAACAACCACAACAGCAATCCGGCAGAAAAGAGCACGAGTGGGTCGTCGCGCGCAAAGAGCACCGAGCGCAACAGTGCTCCCACGAGCGCGCCGCTTGCGGCGAGAAACACGCTGATTGGCAGCGCGGAAACGGAAACGCCGGCGAAACCAACCACAAGTAGGCCGGCGACGCCCGCGAGCGTGCCCCCGAAAACGAACGCGACCGGCCCGACGAGGGGGCGTGACCACCATGTGGATGCCACCTCCTCTGTGAAATTCCCGCCCGAAAGCAAGAGGACGCTTGTGACGAACACGAAACTGGGCATATCAAATAGCGGGACGAACAGCGCAAGCCCGGCGGCGGCGAGCGCAAAGCCCGCAAGCCCATATAAGGTATGTTCCTCGTAGTCGCCGGGGCGGGCGAAGAGGTCGAACAGCGGTCCCTCCTCGATGACGAAGGCGGCGAGCGCGGCGACGACCACGAAGGGTGCGGCGGCTGTCGAACCCAAGACTGGCGCGGCAAGCGAGAGCAAACCGACGAGCGCGAACGCGCCGGCCCGTCGGACGGTCTGCATCACTGCCCGTGGTTTTCCCGATGGACACTTAACGGTCCCGAAGCCCGTTCATCTTCGGGAGCGGTGGCGCGCGCTCACGCTCGTGTTGAGCGAAGCGAAACCGAGCGCGAGTCGGCGTGCGAGGGATGAGCGGAGCGAGCAACGCGAGCGGAGCGAATCGGCTGGGGAGGCGTGTGGCGCGGTGCGGCCTGCGGTTCTCGTTTGTATCGGCGTTTGCCATATACTCGCCAACCGTGAATACCACTGAAATAGAGGTGAATTCAGACAACTAGGAGTGACAACTAGATTCCCAAAAGCGAACAAATCGAGCAGTTATAACAGATCAGTAAACCGATAGCGATAGGGATGACTCTTGATGACTTCGACCTCGTTGGTGTCGGCCCGGCGGCCCAGTACCGTCGCCACTCGATGTGGACTATCGAAGCCTTCACCGCGCGCTTCGAGCAGGTCGTGAATCTCGCGGGCGGTCAGCGGCTCCTCGATATCCGTCTCTGTGAGCACCGTTCGAATCCGCTCGAACTCATCCCGGTGCAGGTACATACGTCAACTATGATCTCAAGGCACATAACATATCGTCAGACAGTCGTATGACGCGGTTTTCGAAAAATCGCCCGAGGGCGGCCGGTCCGGTGTGAAAACCGCTGTCAGACGGGCGTGTCGGTGCCGCGTTTGAGGTCGCGCTCGCGGCGATAGGTTTCGACGAACTCCTCGACATCGAACGCCTGCATCTGGCGTTCGAATTCCTCGATTGAGTCGTCGTCTTCTGTGTGACTCATCGCGTGGTCCATCACCTCCACGATGAGTTCGACGACGATTTCATGGAGTCTGCGCGAATCGAAATCGGCAATCCAGACGAGTGCATACCCGACATCGGTGTTTTCCGATACGTCTTCGGCAACGATTTTCTCGGGGAACTCCTCCAACACCATGCCCATCAGGTGCATGGTATCGAATTCGTCTCCACTACTGGGTTCGATTGTTTCGCGCAGGACCTCGACTAACGACTCCGGGACGAATCGACTCAAGGGGTGGACATCCATCACGACGGCGTGGCACTCGCCACACGCACAGGCGAACTCACGCAGTCCCATATCGAGGGCAGAAATCGCAATGGACTCGCCACAGGGAAGCGATAGCTCGGTCCCTCGGCTGCCGGGGACGCGCGGGTCTGGCATAGAGAGGATTGGCGCGGCGTGCGGTTAAACGCCGCGGGTTGGTCGGTCAGTTGCCCACTCGGCGGTAGGTTCCGTCTCGGCGTCGCGCTCGGCACGGAGTTGTGCATACGCGCGCGTCACGACCGCGGTTCCGAACGCCGCCGTCACACCGCCTGCGAGTATCCCGGCGAGCACACCGACTGTTGAATTGACGAACCCAAGGACGAGCGGCGGCACGGATGCGGCGATGGCGACGGTGATGACGACCAAAATCACGAGCGCGAGGAGGGAGAGACGGTTGCCTTTGGCGAGGGTCCAACTGTCGGCCATCGCATCCACGAAGTTCTCGTCCTCGACGGCGATTTCCTGTCTCATGAACAGAAACGACATGGCGAGGAAGGCCGCCACGATGGGACCGCCGATGAGGAGACCGACCAGCCCGATGACACCACCAATCGTGATGACGACCAAGACCACGATACCCCCGACGATACCGTTTGCCGTCGCCACGAGGATGTTTCGCCGGACGAGTCCGCGTGAGAGACCCGTGTGCTCGGAAACGAACACCCGGATGGCGACGAGCGTGGTCGTCTCCCCGAATACGGCAGTAAGCAAAAACAGCCCCCACGCCCCGGCGGTGGGTATCGAGAGCGCAAACGGGGTCTGTCCCCGGAACAGCGTCTCGAACGTCCGAATCTGTCGGCGCGTGAACTCGCCGTCACCGGTCCCGCGGTTCGCTCGCATGAGTTCGAGAAACGAATCGAAGAAATCAGCAAGCAGCGTCTGTGTAGCGACCGTAGACACCAGACCGATGAGAGCGAACGCACAGACCAGTAACAGCCCGTTTCGCGTGAACGTTCTGCGGCCTCCCTCACTCAGCGCAGTACCGATATCCAACGACATACCGCTATTCCTCTCGACTGGCTATTAAATCATCCTACTCACATCTCGATTCGAAAAACACCCTACGGCCAGTCGTCGCGCGTCTCGGTCGTCGTTTCCTCTGGTTGGTCTTCGTCGTCCGTGAGCGTCCAGCCGGCGGCCTCAGCAGCGTCCTCGATGGCGAGGTACTCCCAATCGAGTTCGTCTGCGAGGTCTCGGTCTTCCTCGCTGGTACCCACAAAAACGTGTCTTTCGGTGCCGAACTGGCGTTTGACGTTCTCTAAACTCTCGCGGCGGCCGCGCGGACCCGAAAAGAAGTCCTGTCGAATGCGGTTCTTTCGCGTGAAGTTCGTTACTACATACGTGGGTTCTTCTGAGACCACGCCCACGTACTCGGTCCATCGGCGCGCGTCCGAGAACACGCCCGTGGGGTCTGCGAGTACCTGTAGGGCATCGAGTTCGAACGCCAGCGTCATGTCGCCGCTGCCGCCTTCCATATCTCGAATCGGGGAGGGCGGAGGAAAACGGCTTCGATGCGAATACCTGAAAGCGCTCATTCCATGTAGCCGAGTTGGGTGAGCCTGTCCGTCACCTCCTCTGAGCGTTCGACCGATTCGGTAGCGGTCGTTTCGAGTGGGGTTCGGTACTCCCACGACGGTTTATCTGTGAGTATCGGCAACACTGTGCCGCGCATATCGGTCGGCACATCACACCCAAAGCTCGCTAGTACTGTCGGTGCGATGTCGGTGACTTCGATTCGGTTGATTTCTCCATGTGGCTCGAAGCTCGGTCCGGCGGCAACGAACATCCCCTGTGAGGTGTTCTCTGCGGCCCATCGTTTCGGTGCGCTCATGACCGTACCACCACCGATGCCGTCGTTAACGTGAACGCCTGGACGCTGGTCGAGGACGATTTCGGGAGCTTCGTCCACGAAAGGTCCCGTATAGACTTCCTCGCCCCGGTGAATCCCTGTAAACAGCGGTCCCTCCGCGTCAGAAACCGCTGACA
>DASSKS010000312.1:0-4349 GCA_035690245.1 Halococcus sp.
AAGCCATCCTTGATTGGGGAAGCTACGTCAAAGCAGAGCAGGACCCAAAGACCGAATTTGCCGCGCGCTCCAAATACGGACACTACCAGCCACTCTATCTCGAAGATTCTCATACACTTGGCATTGGACTGTATGATGACCGAAAAGTCGCGGTTGGTGCGTACAACGAACGCGGCGAGGGCAAACACATCGCTATGATTGTGAGTGATAACCCAGCAATCGTCAGTTGGGGTGAGAAACTCTACAATTCATATCGAGAGATAGCTTGCTGTCCGCACGAAAATCCTCCAAATATTGATGGTGGCTTTGACGGACGAAAGTGGTGATTTTCAAGTGCTTGAACCCCACATAGCCGAGAGCTACTATTCTCATTTTGATTAAATTCGGGCTGCGTTAATTCTATACCTCATAGGATTTCGCTTCCCGAAAGGGCGTTACGATAAGTCCATCCATCGTCTTACGACGAATAGAATCGGACAAAATGAAGCGTCTAAGAGATGGATCAAACGTGGCTGCACTTCCCTACGTATACGGACTTTCGCTACTCAACAGGTTCATCGTCAATGTCGGCGACGAACTCTTCCGAAGTAGCGTCCGAAGCGTGCAGAAATCGCTCGCCCAACTCAGTGAGTTCGTAATAGCCCCGCTCTTCACCCACGAATGGTTGGTGAACAAGCCCGTAGTCGGAGAGTTCGTTCCGCAGCCTCCGAGAAATCTGTTCTCTGGAGGGGGCGTCGTCGTCACCATGTATCTGACGCAAGCTAAGCCAGACTCCTTTCGGGGTGATAACAGTCCCCCGATGGTCCAGCATATCGAGAACATACCGGTCAACCTTCGTCACCCACGGGACCGGTGGAGGCATTGACCTGAATACGCCGAGACGGGGGTTTAAGACCGATGAAGTGCGTGGCATGAGTCGTTACACAAGGCTATTGATGAAGTTAGGTAGCAACACGTTTATAACATTCGCTCTCAAACGAGGTAATCGTCAGAGGTAATCGAATGCACAAAACCGCACCCAGTTGGCGCGAGCGCGGTCAGCAAGCGTCGCTCGGCGGGTGCGCGGACGCGCGGCTCACGTGCGTTCGTCTCCGATGCGCCCGAACAATCCGAAGTGGTCTCCAAGCACTCGTTCGCGGACGCACCGGGGTCCTCTGGCCCAGAACCGTACTCTCTGACGGGCATTCAACCCGATCAGAGCAGCACCTTCAGAGATTGGTCCAACGATCCTATGGCACAGAGTGGGCGTCACTACGACACGGAACACCCTAAAAGCACCGCGAAATCATCAAACCATCGGAAAAGCGAAACGACGGGTAATCCGAAACCGGCGTGTCGCGTCGGAAAGCGAGACGACTGTGAGTGGCGAACTCCTCCATATAGCGATAATCTTGTCGGGATATACCCACTCTGTGATGACTGCTTCGAGGGCAGGAACTCTCCCACCGTTGGCGAGTCGGTCGTGATGAGCCGAAATTACCCATCGTTTCTTCATCGTCTATGCAACGAACCCACTGACCAATCAGAACCTACCGAGAAGCATCCTACTGGCCGGTATCACGATGTCATCCAGGAAGTAGGGGAAGCTATCGATACACTCGACGATTTCGAAGAGGGCGACGGTGTTGTATGGAGACCCCCGCAGAAACCGCTGGAGGTAGTCGAAGTCGGTGCCGATGAGTGCGATAGGGTACATTTACTCGGTCCCCGAGGAGGGGAATACCAGCTTCAGCGAGCCGAAAAAGTCGCTGGAGCGTATGCAGTCGTCCCCGGCTACGGCTGCATCCGCGAACTCTATCGCGTTGTGCCCGAGGACGACTGGCCTCAATTAGAGAGGGTCTGACCGGAAAGCCAGTGATGGCATTCTTCGCTGCCTGTACCGGCTCTCCGAATGCTTCGGGCTGGCAGTTCAGCCTGCGTCAGACACACCTATCCAAGAATGACAAAACAGTAATAAGGCGGGCGGTGAACGTAGAGGCAAAGCTAGGAAAACAAAAGAGTGCCGATGGGAATGGGGACGCTCCCTACTTCGTCCCCACCCCGAGAATCGGGGGCCGCGTGACCACGCTGGATCTGCTTGGTCGTGCAGGTTTCTCAGTGGCCCACGGTCAAATAGGTTTCGCACCTCACGGAGAGGCGTTGCTATCTCTCGTCCGAGTGCGAACCGCTCGCGTTCAGCACCAGAGACGGCTGTACGTCCGCAACGGACGGTGCAGTTTGGTCTCTGTGAGGGGGCGGAGAGCGTGAGTCCGCTACAGACCGTGGGTAGGGCGGCATACCCGGCTGCCAGCACACGATTGACGGGCCATGAACAATGGCCGACACTCAGGAAAAACACACATTCGACGTTCGACAGGGCGCACAGCCAGCACGAGACAACCGCGACCAGCAACAACAAAACCAGAATCAGAGCGAAACGGAACAGAACGCTCTCGCCTGCGATTCTGCGGTTCGCGCACGCCAGCGGCGTGCAGACGCCGAGAGTCGCCACGAAAAGCGGTGGGAACGGTGGCGTGCGTATGAGACCGCGATTGTTCGCCGTGGCAGCGTACACCAGCCGGGGCCACAACAGGACGCGCGCGACCACCGAGGGGAGGTCCGCTAATGCGCCTCGATGCTGCTGGCCGACTCCTCACCATCAACGCGCCCGAGGCGGTTGGCTGTACCGCCTGCGACGGTTACGCTGAGCGCCTATCGAGCGCGTGGCAGGGCGAAGGAATCGCCTACCACAATTACCAGTGTAGCGCAAAGGGCTGTCCAGCGGGTGGGACGATTATCGAGCGCGAGAACGGTGAGAAGCGCCGCGTCGGTCCAGTATTCGGCGACCGCGACCTTGCCGTTCGTCTCGCAACCCGCGAGCATCCCGATCAGCCAGCCGAGGCGGAAGAGGTGCGCGCATGAACGACGTAACCACTGGCGAGGACCCCACACAGGCGGTTCTCTCCGAATCCGCGCTTTCCGAAAAATCACTCTGCGATTACGTTATCAACGTCGCCACTGGTTGTCGTCACGGCTGCCAGTTTTGTTATGTTCCGAGCACTCCGCAGGTCCGCGCGCGCCCTGATGTGCTCGCCGAACACGCCGATGTCGAGGACCCCCAGCACGAATGGGGCAGCTACGTCTTGTACCGTGACGATCTTCCCGACCGCTTGAGAGATATCCTCGACCGCAAGCAGACGTGGAAGACCACCCCGAAGGGTCGCGGTATCGTCGGGATTTCGTTTGCGACTGACTGCTACATGGACGGCCGCGCTGGCCGGATTACCCGTGACGTAGTTACCGCGCTCGCTGCCCACGACCGCTACGCGCGCGCACTCACCCGCAACCCGATTCTCGCCCTTCAGGACCTTCCGACCTTCCGCGAGGCCGGCGAGCACGTCACTATCGGCTCGTCGATTCCCGCCCTCGATGCCGCACAGGTCGGAGCCATCGAACCGCGCGCGCCCGCCCCCGAGCACCGCCTGCGCGGTCTCCGCGCGTTCGCCGACGCCGGCGTCCAGACGTTCGTCTCGATGTCGCCTACCTATCCCACGCAGGACAAAGCGGACCTCCGGACGCTCTTAGAGGCTATCGCCACGGTCGAGCCGGCGGTCGTCTTCCACGAACCGATGAACCCGCGTGGGGCGAACTTCGCAATGACCGTCGAGGCGGCGGGCGAGGCCGATGAACACGACCTTGCGAACGCCCTCGACGCGCTCCGCGACCGTGAGACGTGGGCCGAATACGCGGTCCAACACCTTCGCTGGGTGCAGGAACTCGGCGCGGACCTCGGTCTGCCGGTTCACCTCTGGCCCGACAAGCAGTTAGTTCGTTCGGACGCGGTGAGCGAGCACGAACGCGCGTGGCTAGAGGCGTGGCGCGAGCGGGAATCGCCCGAACCGTTTGCGAGACGTGACCCCCCGACGAGCCGCTACCGGACCTTCCGCCAGCGCGACCTGCGCCGACAACGCTCAGTGCGTTCGGCAGCAAAGGAGGTGAGCGGCGATGATGCGCCGTAATTGTCCCGAGTGCGGCGACCCGCTCGTTCCGACCACCGACGAGGGTATTGGGATGTGTATTAATTGTCAGTGGAGCGGCGACCTCGATGAAGCCGCGCCCGATACGACCTCTCCCCTCGACGTTACCGCACGACAGGGCGAGGTCGTCTTCGACATCAAGATTAGCAAGAGGAGCCGGACGGTGCGAAAGTCGATTCGGCTATCGCCGGACGGCGCGCGGAACTTTGCCGAAGCGCTGGAAGTGGCTGCTGACGACGCCGAACGCCGAGACGACGGCGACGGTGGTGGTGGCGGCTTCGATAACCCCCATCCTCCGACAGGAGGTGAGCGACAGTGAGCGACGACGTGCGC
>DASSKS010000313.1:0-2174 GCA_035690245.1 Halococcus sp.
TGTTCTGCTTGTGCGATGAGGTCATCGGCGACAAACTCGGGATTGGCTGTCTTATCAGAAAGTACACAGAGTTCGCTTGGCCCGGCCAAAAAATCGATTGCGCAGTCGTTTCTCACGGCGGCTTTCGCGGCGGTCACCCACCGATTGCCGGGACCGACGATTTTCCGCACGCGGGGCACGGTTTCGGTGCCGTAGGCGAGCGCGGCGATTGCCTGTGCGCCACCCACCTGATAGATTTCGTCCACACCAGCAATATGAAGCGCTGCGAGCGTCGCTTTGTTGAGTTCGTCGGCTGGCGGCGTCGTGACGGCGACCTGCTCGACACCCGCGACGTTTGCAGGAATGACGGTCATGAGTGCGCTTGATGGATAGGCGGCCGCACCACCGGGAACATAGGCCCCGACGCGCTCGATGGGCCGAAAGCGTCGCCCGAGTTCGCGCCCGTCGAAGTCAGCGCGCCAGTCGGCGGGGAGTTGGCGCTCGTGAAATTCACGGATGTTGTCGGTGGCAGTCTCGATGGCATTTCGGAGGTCGGTTTCGATTTGCTCAGAGGCGCGTTCGGCGGCGTCGGTCACTTCGAGTGAGCCAACCGTGACATCGTCGAACTCCTCAGCATAGGCACGGAGAGCAACATCACCTTCCTCGCGCACCCGCTCGATGATGCCCCTGACTGTGTCCTCGATATCGGTGATGCCGGCGTCGCGCTCGAACAGCGCACGCCGCTCGTCAGGCGAGAGGTCCGCGAGGGATTTCGATTGCATACTGGGCCTTTGCGACCGGCGCGAAAACGGTTTGTGGTCGCCGTGTCGTCTCTCGAAGACCACCTGCCTCAACAGCGTAGCCTGCAAGCAAACTCCGGTGAGAAGAAGTGCCACCCGAAACGAGCCGTCAGTCCGAGCAAAGAGAACGGGTCAGAACGACAATCGACCGGATACTGGGAGGGCGTCCAGTTTTGCCGATAGACGCTCTGGATTCGACAGGGCCGTTCCATTCCGATAGACGGTGGCGTCGCCATCGATGTCGAGACCGGTGATTTCACCGGGGTAGGCGTAACTGTCACGACCGCCCTCACCGACGTGGCCGCGTGCAGTCCGTCCCGAAATGTCGTCGTTGGGGTCCGCCGCACCCATCGCCGCGCTCTTGACGATGCCGTCGCTCGTCGTGATTTCGTATTCTGCCTGTGATTGACTCTCGACGGTGATTGTATTCGAGAGGTATTCCGCAGGGTCGAGACGCTCGCCGTTGAAGTAGAGGTTTGCACCACCATTGAGTACGAGCCGCGTAATCTCGCCCGTAAACTCATAACTGTCCCGACCACCGTCGCCGACCTGCCCGACGACACTCGACCCCGAAATGTCGTCGTTCGGGTCGATGGTCGTCCCGCTCATTGCGAGGCTTTTCTTCAGTGTGTCGCTCACTGCGAACTCGTAGTCGGCTCCGGGTGCCCCCTCGACGGTGAGCGTATCGGCAGTTCCGAACTCCTTGGGGTCGAGTTCCGCACCATTCCGATAGACGGTAGCGTCGCCGTCGATGTCGATATCCTCGATTTCGCCGGGGTAGGCGTAGCTGTCTCTGCCGCCCTCACCGACGTGGCCGATGGCCCTCGTACCGGAGATGACATCGTTGGGGTCGGCCGCCCCTATTTCCGTGCTTTTGACGATGCCATCACTCGTCGTGATTTCGTATTCGGCATACGATTGGCTCTCGATAGTCACCGTATTCGAGAGGTACTCGGCGGGGTCGAGGCGGTCGCCGTTGAAATAGAGGTTCGCCCCGCCGTCCAGTACGAGCCGCGTAATCTCGCCCGTGAACGTGTAGCTATCGCGGCCACCGCCGCCCACTTGGCCCGTCGCGCTCGACCCCGACAACTCGTCATTGGGGTCGGTCGTCGCATCGAACATCGTACTCTTTTCGAGTTCACCACTTACGGCGAGTTCGTAGTCGGCTCCGGGTGCTCCCTCGATGGTGAGCGTGTCGGTTGACCCGAACTCGCCGGAGTCGATTTCTTCGCCATTCCGATAGACGGTAGCGTCGCCATCGATGTCGAGACCGGTGATTTCGCCGGGATAAGCATAGCTGTCTCTGCCACCCTCGCCAACGTGGCCGCGTGCGGTCCGTCCAGCGATGACATCGTTGGGGTCCGCCGCACCCATCGCCGCGCTCTTGACGATGCC
>DASSKS010000314.1:0-2073 GCA_035690245.1 Halococcus sp.
AAACGCCGGTCATACTCTCGAATCGGTTTTCGTAGCCAGCGCGCGCCCAGACGGTCGCGTGTTCTGCATACGCGGCGATACCTCCCACGTGGTCCGGGTGGGTGTGGGTCACGAGCACGTTCTCGACGGTGCGCTCACTGAGTGCATCGTCAAGCCCCTCTGTCTTTGCTGCGGGGTCGACGAGAAGCGCGCACTCGCTCCCGAGAACGTAAGCGTTCGTCTCACCACCGGGTGCGGCCGTTTCGACGGGAATGGAGACGCGGGTGGGGTTCACGGTAGCACTCACAGCGACGAGGTGAAACGTGTGAACTACTGATTCAGGAAGTACACCTGCTTTCTCGCGTCGTGGAAACTGTACCGCGACCCGACGAGTTCGACCTCTTCGAGTCTGTTGAGCGCGTATCTCACCGTTCTATCGGGGAGCAGCGATTCGTCGGCGAGTTGGCCCTGCGAGAGCGGGTTCTCCGATTCGAGCACCTTGGCGACGAGCTTCGCACTCGGCGGGAGTTCGCGCAGGCGCTCGCGGAACTCGTTTTCACTGAGCGGGTCCTCGACAGAGCGGTTTGTTGTGACACTCATACTCACCACTCTGCCGACGACGATGGTAAAACTTGCCCATGTATGTGAATGAATACTATGGCCACATAAGTAAATATGTATTGCCTTATATCCGCCAGCACAACTGCTTTGTCGTACTCGGTCGAACAGGGGCGCATGGCATCCATCCCCGAGGAGTTCCGCGACCTATTCGAGAAGCAAACGTTCGTCCACTTCGCCACGATGATGCCCGATGGGACGCCGCAGGTGACGCCGGTGTGGGTCGATTACGATGTCGAGGCAGACCGCGTACTCGTCAACACCGCCCGCGGCAGACGAAAAGAGAAAAACGTGAGCCAAAATCCAGATGTGGGTCTCTCGATGACCGACCCCGACGATTCATACAGATTCGTCTCGATTCGCGGGGAAGTCGACGAACTCAGAGAGGAGGGCGCAGTCGAGCACATCAACGAACTCGCCCAGCGGTACATGGGCGTCGATGAGTATCCCGGTCTCGACGAAGAAGAGGGCGCGCGCGTCCAGATTCGGATTCGACCCGAGAACGTTACCACCGGCGAACAGTAGCGTCCTGCATCCAGTACGGTTTTAGTCCCCGACCGATGAATAACGGGTAGCGTGAAGGGACAGCAGTGGTATCAGGCCGTCGAGGTCGCAAAATCCTACGAATCGAAGCGATTTTCCGACGGCGGACGGCTCATCGACGAACGCGAAAAGGAGGCCGTGCTCTCGGCTGTCGGGCCAGTCGCGGGAACGCACGTCCTCGAAATCGCCTGTGGCACGGGTCGATTTACGACGATGCTCGCAGAGCGCGGTGCGGACATCGTGGGTCTCGACATCTCGCCCGCGATGCTCAAAGAAGGACGCAAGAAGGCGCGCGCGGCGGGCGTTTCCGACCACATCGAATTCATGCGCGGCGACGCCGCCCGACTCCCTTTCCCTGACAACCACTTCGAGACTGTTATTGCGATGCGGTTTTTCCATCTCGCCGATACCCCTGCCTCGTTTCTCGCCGAGATGCAGCGCGTCGCGCGCGACCAAGTGATATTCGACACCTTCAGACGGTTCAGCACGCGGAGCATCTACAACTGGCTGCTCCCGATGGGGTCGCGGCTGTACGCTCGCGTCGAAATCGAACAGCTGCTCGACGGCGCGGGTCTCAGACTTGCTGACGAAGACCACGATTTCTTCTTTCCCTACGGTCTCTACCGACAGATTCCCGATGGAATAGCGAGTTCGATTCGGGAGTTCGATGCCTCGATTATCGAGTCGCCACTGGGCGATTACGTGGCCTCGGTTTCCTATTGGGATGCCCAACTCAAGAAGTAGCAAAGAGACAGCCATTCGAAATTTGTCGTTAGCTGGTTGCGGATGGCGCGCGCTTGCGCTCGTGTGCGAGCGATAGCGAGCACCGGGCGCACATCGGCGTGCGAGGGATGAGCAAACGAGCGTAGTCGTTCGAAAGGCGCTACGCGCCTTTCGTGATGACGAAACGGCGAAGCCGTTTCGAACCACGAG
>DASSKS010000315.1:0-4842 GCA_035690245.1 Halococcus sp.
GTACTGGAGGACGAACCACACCGTCTCGTCGGTGCCGAGCGACACCGACGCTGTGGCGTGTTCGGTCTCGCCCTCGCTTGTCTCGAACGACACCGGACTCCAGAGGTAGAGCTGTTCGCCGTTGCCGCGCGCGAGAACGCCTTCGGAGGTTCCCTCGACCGTTGTCCCGGCGCGCTCGTAATCGAACCGGGGGGCAAACCCCACGTCAACCTCAATGGTACCCTCGGTACAGGTGGCTTTGCGGTAGATGGCACTGGGCGTGTGACCCGATAGTACCTTGGTCGAGACGGGCATAAAATCGGTGAGTTCGAGTGTCCCCAAGTCGGTACGGAACTCCGTCCGGAGTACGTTGGTCCGGGTGACGTACGCCTGTTCTGACTCGAAATCGGTGGCGGGCTGGACGGCGAAATGGCCGCCACCCTTGTCATCGAGGATGCTGGCGAAGACGCTCGACGATTCGATATGCGGAAAACAACACCAGTCGATGGAGCCATCGCGCCCGACGAGCGGACACGTTTCGAGGTTGCCGATGACGCCGTAGTCCTCTATTGGCGTGAATTCCATGGAGGATATGGGAGTACCACTCATAAATATACTGTCGGTCAGACGTATTTCGACACCCGCCGTCAGAGCTACGTTCTGACGAGCCTCGGCTCGTGGTTCGAACGACTCCGCTCGCCGAGACGCCGTCAGCCACTCCACGGACGGCGACCGAACCAGCGAGAATCGCGGGCAACGGGTTTCTAACCGACAGTACTGCACTCCGGTTTCAGAGACCGGGAACGAATCGAAAGAGCAGATACGAGGCAATGGTTGCGAGAATCGGCACGATATTTTGCACAAGGATGACGCGGACGGACTCCTTCGGTCTGAACAGGTCCGCCGCCCGAGGGATATCGTCGGGGTTCTCTTCGCCAATCGGGGTTGGATGGTGACCTGGCCCTCGTCCACCGCCACCGCCGACTGTCGGGGTACTCTCGGCGTCGGCGGCGAGTCCGCCGACCGACATAGCGTTCTCGTCCATCGACCCGTCGCGTATCTGTGAGATCGACGCGACCCGCGAGGCACGTCCCCAACCGAGTCCCACGATGCTCATCGTCGAAATCACGACGACGCTCGCGGGCACGCCGAACTGCGCGAGACCCACCTCGAACGTCGAACTCACGGCCCCTACCACGAGCGCCGCGACTAGCGGCATCTCGGTCAGGTCGTCTCCAACGGTGTCTATCGTCCGGCGACCGATGGTAAACGCGCCCGCCCCGACGGTGATGCCCGCGAGGATGATACCCAACTCGATGTCGATTGCGCCGCTGCCGACGAGCGGGGCAATCGCGGTCGCAGTGTTCCCCGCCCCCGCGCTGAACGCCGTGTAGCACCCGATGGCAACCACGAGCACCGAACCGATGAGTTCCCGCCGCGTCGTGTCCGGACCGAGCACCGGCCGCGGCAGGATACGAGAGCGGTCCAGTGCGAGCAGCGCCCCTTCGGACTGGTCGATGGCGAACCACGCCACGAGGTACAGATAGAAATACCGGCCGATGATGCCGCTCGCCGCAAAGGCCATGAGCGGTGAGACGATCCACCACGAGACAATCGGTCCCATCAGGTCCCAGTTGACCGCCCCCGCCGCAAGCCCGAGACCGGCAATCGACCCGACGCCCGTCATCGAGGTCGAGGCGGGCACGCCCACGAAATTCCCGAGAAAGAGCGACAGCCCGATGAAAAACAGGACGACGATGCTGGCCTCGGCGGTGAGCAGGTTCCCCTCGACGATCCCGTTGCCCATCGTCCGCACGACCTCCCGCCCGAGAAACCACCCTCCAAGAAAGAAAAACACGGTCATGAGCACCCCGGCACCGATTTTCGTCACCGCTCGGCTCCCGACCGCGGGACCGAACGCAACCCCAATGTTCGATCCACCGATGTTATACCCGACGAAGGCCATGACCACGAGCGCAACAAGCAGGAGTACATCGACCATATCTACCAAAGAGAGGTGGATAACTTAAACGTGTCACATGATCTGACGATCCACGAGGATAGCTATCGATATACTTCACCTGTATAGCGTCTGATCGGATGAGAGCGTGATTGCGGCGACATTGTGTGGGGCTAGAGACCGCACGGCCCGTTGCTGGATTAGAGATACCCACCCACGAACTCGTCGAGGCGGGCGAACCCGGTAACCCGTTCTACGGACTCTAGACGACCGACGAGGGCCGGATCATTATTTTCGGTGGCGGGTTCCCACTCGAACACGACGGCGAGTCGTCGGGACGGTCGGGTCGAGTGGTGACATGCTCGAAGAGGACATGGAGGTCGCACAGGCTGGCGTCGGGAAGTTCGATGAACTGGTTGGATAGCGTCGCTCGTCAGTTTGGTGGTGCTGTCGCTGAACGGGAAGCGAGCCGGATTTACAAACGGTAAGGACCATCGAACCGCTTAATGGATTCCCCGATTGACGGGAGGTATGGCTCTCTCGGTATGCTGGTTCGCTAATCCACTGCTGATTGGAGGGACAGCGATACACACTGTTCTGTTGATTGGTGCGTTCATCTTGTTGCTGGTTGGAGCGGGAATTTTCACGAACGGCGTCGAGTGGCTCGGTCAACAACTCGGATTTGGCGACAGCGCAACCGGAAGTATCCTCGCTGCTGTCGGGACTGCCATGCCCGAGACGATGATCCCTGTGATCGCTATCCTCAGCGCCTTCCTCTCCAAAAGCCAATCCGACGCGCACGGCATCGGTGTCGGCGCGATCCTTGGCGCACCCTTTCTGCTTGCAACGATAGCGATGTTTCTGATCGGCGTGAGCGTTTGGTACTTTAGCGACCGGCGCGAACACGACACCCAGTTTCACGTCAACACCGAATCGACTCAGCGCGACCTCTCGTTTTTCTTCGTCGGCTACTCGCTCGCCTTTCTCGCTGCGTTTATCCCCTCACGGCTAGTGACGATTGCCATTGGTGTTTTCTTAGTGGTCTGGTACGCGTTTTATGTCTATCGAACGGTCCAGAACGACGATTTCGTCGAGGGTGAAGAGTTGAATGCCCTCTACCTCGGAACGTTTGTGGACAACGGCATCGGGCCAATACCGGGATTAGGCAGCAATCCCCGCGGTCAAGCGAACGATCCGGATCGCTGGATCGTCGGCCTCCAGACGCTGATCGCAGTTGGGATTATCATCGGCGGCGCAGAATTGTTCGTCTTAGAAGTTGAGTACTTCTCGAATGAGGTGTTCAATATCCCCGCTGCTGTGATCGCACTCTTGCTCGCGCCACTTGCAACCGAACTGCCCGAGAAGTTCAACAGTGTTCTCTGGATTTCACGAGACAAGGATACGCTTGCTATTGGCAACATAACTGGCGCGATGGCGTTCCAGGGGACGCTCCCGGTGACGCTCGGCATCCTCTTCACCCCATGGAACCTCACGCTCCAGTGGGGAACAACAGGCTTTTTAAATTCTTTCTCCGCAATTCTCGCCCTCGTGGGCGGGACCATTGTCTATCTCCGCGTGCGCTCTGCTGACGGTGACACAATGCATCCTGCGCCGTTTCTCATCAGCGGGCTATTATACGTTGCGTTCATTGCCGTCCTCGTCTATCACGTGCTTGTCTTCACACTATAGTTGAAGTCGGGCAGATAAAATCTCTGCACAAAACGTTTGGCCGTAGCGAGCGTCCCACACGATTTTGCCAACTTCGTAGACCTCGGCCGTGCTGAGGTCAAACTCACTGACCAGAGTGAGAAGGTTGGTGTCTTCGTGGATCGATTCCGCGGCTTGGCGTTCGAGCCGCCTGATCGCCGGCTCGAACTCGGATGTCTTCTGTGACATCCACTCGTGGTTATCGGTCAGCGGAGTTAGCCGCGCGTCTCATGCACACAAACTGTCGTTCGGGACTTCTAGTCCTCTCGATGAGTTGAGACGTGTTCGGCTCCTTCAATGACTTGCTGATGGTCTTCAACGGCTTCCTCGCGTGCGGTCTCGTCATCATTGGAGCGCTTCGAGAGTTCCATCACTCGGTGTTTCTGCCCGTAGACGATGAGTGTATCGCCGGGATGGAAGATATCACCAGGATCGGGTGGGCTGACATACGTCCCGTCCTGTCGATGGATTCCTAATACGACCACTCCTTCAGCAAACAGATGCAGGTCGCGGAGTGATTCGTGGGTGAGCCACCCGTCTTCCGTAACGATGATTTCGGCCACCCGGTAGCCTTCCTGTAGTTCCAAAAGGTGGGCATACTCAGGGACGTTGAGCGTGGTCGTCTGGCTAAGTAGCCGTCTGAGTACGGGTGAGAGCAGTCGGTTGAACCACCGGCTCTGAGCAAACAGAACGATCACAACCGTCCCAATGACGAGGTACAAAAATCGGGGCGCGGCACTCCCACTGGTGCGCGAGAACGAAAGTACGAGCGACGCGATTGCAGTGACAATACCGATACTCCCGGCCCGGATAAGCAGGTTGACGATCCGACGCCGCTGGGGTGTCGAGATCGCTCGTTCAGCCTCTCCAGTAGTGAACCCTGCCCCGGAAAACGCCGAGGCAGCCTGAAACGACGCCACCTCTTCGGATACCCCGGTCATGACGAGCGCGATAGTGCCGGTGCGAATGAGCAACACCGAGACCACGAACACGAGCAGGAGGGTGATAATCGCGAAGGGTACTGCCACATGCTGCATACCGGGGAGGGTTCTCTAATATCGCTCGATATGCTCGCGGAGTTTCTTTCTGTCGAGTGCGTCGATGCTGCGGAGACGTTCATTCATCTGCTCGACAACGACTGTCTGGCGAATTAAACGGATAGACCTCAATCGAGGGGTTCCCGCCAGTGGACCGTG
>DASSKS010000316.1:0-3327 GCA_035690245.1 Halococcus sp.
CCCCAAATCGTTCGGGATATTCGAGGATTCTGGACACGGGAATGCTCTCTGTAATCGTCCGCCACGGGTTGAGGAGTGGCCACGGGTTCCCGAGGAGATAGGCAACTATCGTGAGACCGGCGCGCACGCCCGCGAACACCAAGACGAACGTGAAGTTCGCGGTTCGAATCTGCGGGCCGGTGAACCCGAGATAGATGGAGAGAAAGAGCACGAGAAGGCCGACCAGCCGCCCGCCCCGGACAACCCACGCGCGAAGCGAATCGCGCGTTGGAACGACCCGATGCCACGTATGAATCGCGCGGATGAACGTCCGGTCAGTGACGATGCTCGCAAGCAGGCCCGACGCGCCGATGACCGCCCCACCAGTAAGCAGATAGAGCCACTGCGGGACGCTGACTGACTCGCGCGTGCCATTGAGACCCACGACCGCGTTGCTCGCCGCGACCACTCCAGCCAGACAGAGGATGCCGATAACTACCACGAACGCAGACAGGCTACGGCGAAGAAGCGTCCGAGCGTCGTTCCCTGCCATCTCGATTTGGGGTATCCACCCGACGGGAATGTATCTGACGACCCGGGCCGGGATGGGAAAACCGATGGAAACGCCGGCAGTTTATCGGTGGTCACCACCAAGCGAAGACCGAGCAGGTTCGTATGCAGGCTATCGGTCCGTGGGTGCTCACGTATGCGCTACAAGTAGTGATAGCTGGGATATTTCTCTGGGGCATCCGGTACCGGGACGCGAAGGTCGCCACCAACGCGGGCGGGGCGTTGTTCGTTTCGTTGACCCCCTACCTCGCACAGTGGACCTATCACACCCACGTCGGGTGGCCGGTGGTCTTCTGGACGACGACGGCAGGATTTCTTCACACACTCGGTGCGAAGGGGCTGTATTCCATGATTGGGTGGTGGGACCACGTGGCACACACCATCTCTGGTGGACTTGTGGCGATGCTTATCTCTGCTATCGTGGTGGTTGCCGCCGGTCCACCGACCGCAAGCAACGATTCGATGGTGGGCTATGGTCTCGTGATGTCCTTCGTCGTCGGATGGGGTGTCTTCTGGGAGTTGCTCGAATGCATCTCTCAACGAGTGAGCCGGTGGTTGGATAACTCGGTGATGCTCACACAGGACGGAGCGCGGGATGGGATTCTCGATATATCGTTCAATATCCTCGGCGCTGGTATCGTGCTACTGGTGCCGGGCAGCATCTTCACCCCGCTCGTTCGTCACGTCCCGCTCGTGAACGCGACGTTTCTTCACACCTTGATTCTCGTCGTTATCGGTCTCGACCTCGCGCTCGGTCTCGTCGTTGCAAGCGCGAGGGTCTGGGACCGCGCCGTCAGTACCGCTAACCACGACTGAAAAGTGAAACAGAAACACTAAGCCCCGTCGTTACTGGGTATCGAACAACGAGCGTGTCACTGAGTAGTACTCGTTTGGGACTCGGTTTGCGGCGAACGAACCGAAAGGAGAGTTCAATTCCCACAGCAGGCGAGCAGACGACGGGAGTCAGACCAGCGGATATTTTGCTCGGTTCGTTCGGACAGGTGGTATCATGATGTCAACGACCCACGGGCTGGCCGGGATGGCGGTCGCTTCGCCGTTTGCCCTCGCCCATCCCGAGTACGCAGGCATAGCGCTGGGTTTCGGGTTTTTGGGTGGGGTATTCCCCGATTTCGACCTCTACGTCGGCCATCGCAAAACACTCCACTTTCCGGTCTATTACTGGGTCGTGCTCGCTTTCGTCTGTGCGCTTTGGGTGGTGTCTCCGGGTCCGGTGGTTGTCGGCGTCGTGTTCTTCGTCCTCGGCGCGGCACTTCACTCCACGATGGATATCTTCGGCGGGGGTCTCGAACTCCGCCCGTGGCAAAAGCGCTCACAACGGGCGGTGTACAATCACGCGACACACCGCTGGCATCGTCCGCGGCGCTGGATACGCTACGATGGCGCGCCCGAAGACGCCCTTCTCGGTATACTGTTTGCTGTCCTTCCTGCGGTGGTCTCCGGCACGGAGATACGGTGGCTGATTGGGGGGACGCTCGCTGCCTCGCTCGGCTATACGCTGCTTCGCAGGAAGATACCAGCGACCACTGAATGGGTGGTCGGATTCGTCCCATACTCCCTGCGTGGATACGTCCCTGAGCGGTTCGTTGAGGGGTAGGGACAACCTATCTGCATGGTCAGACGATGAAGGAAGATTTTTAATCGTAAATACGGGAGATCACCGTGAGTATCGCGGTTCGCGTTGAAGTCGAGACGGCGCGGTTCGACGCCTAGCGTGCTCAATCGGTCTCTGCGAGCGTGCCAGCGAAGTCATCGACCGGCATCACCGAATAGTCCACGCTAAGGGTGTTCCGCGTCGCGCGAATCTTCCCGACGAACGCAGAGATGTCCTCAAGCGAACCATCGAGGATGAACAGTTCCATACAGTAACGGTCGCCGACGTGGCTGTGGAAGTTCGCGGCCACGAGTTCTTCGTGTTCGTGACGGAGGTGCATCAAGCGCTCTTCGACGCTCGTTGTCTCGTAGTTAAAGAGGACTGTGACCACACCCATGAGTTCGCGCTCTTCCAACCGGGCGTCCTCGAACTCACCGAGGAGGTCGCGCGCAGCGTCTCTGACCACCTCGCTCCGCCCGGTATAGCCGTGGTCGTCTGCGAACTCGTCGATTCGCGCGAGCAGTTCGTCGGGCATCGAAACGCTGACGACGGTCATGTTAGTAATTCAGCAGCGGAGAACTACTAAGGATTAACTGTTCGATTCTATCGGGTCGTGTTCTTCGAACCAGTCGGTGAGGGTTTCGAGGCGGTGGGTCGCGCGCTTTGGCCGACCGATGTCGTGGTGTTCGTCTGGGTACATAACGAGTTTTGAAGGTATTCCGCGGCGTTTGACGCTGACGTAGAGCTGTTCTGCCTGTGTTGGCGGGCAGCGCCAGTCGTGTTCGCCAGCCGTAATCAGGAGAGGGGTATTGATTTCGCCAACGTCCTCGATGCTCGACATCGCGCGGTAGTCTTCTGGGACTTCCCACGGCAAGCCGACATCGTTTTCGTACCAGAGGTGCATATCGTTCGTACCATACAGCGAGAAGAAATCGTAGATGCCGTGTTCGGGCGCAGCGGCCACAAAGCGGTCCGTGCGCGCGACGACGTAGGCCGTGTTGATTCCTCCTTGAGAGAATCCAGTGAGGAACAACCGCTCGGGGTCGGCCCAGCCGCGGTCGGTGAGGTGAGACACACCCGAGAGGATGTCGTCGCTCTCACGCGGTCCCCAATCGCCACGGATGACCTCGCTGAACGCGCGCCCATACGAGGTGCTCCCGCGGTAG
>DASSKS010000317.1:0-8477 GCA_035690245.1 Halococcus sp.
CTGGTTTTCCGAAATTCGAGGTTCCCGAAAACGAATCCGTTGCTACAGAACGTCTTCGACGGTGGCGTCCTCGTAAACCAGTCGTTCGAGACGGTCCAGTGTCGAGGTCGGGTCCTCGCGCTGCCAGACGTTTCTCCCGACCGTCAATCCCCTTCCTCCGGCGCTCATGAACGTCTCCACGTCGTGGAAGAACGCTTTTTCGCTTACCGACGCGCCACCGCTCATCAACACGGGAAGTTCGCCAGCAACGTGGACGGCCCACTCGACGGCCTCCTGTGTGCCCGGATGCTTGATTTTCGCCATGTCCGCACCGAGTTCGAGACCGACCCGCGCGGCGTAGGCAACAGTTTCAGGAGAGTTGTGGTCGTTTACGCCCTGTCCGCGCGGATACGACCAGAGCACGACTGGAAGGTCGTGTTCGCGGGCCGCGTCGCGGGCTTTGCTGAACTCGGTCAGCATCTTCGCCTCTCGGTTCGACCCGGTGTAAACGGTGTAGCCGATGGCATCCGCGCCGAGATTTACAGCACCTTCGACCGTCCAGAGAGGCGGTGAGTACCGGTCGCCCATCACCATTCCTGTTTTGCCGTTCAGTTTTGCAACGAGGTTCACATCGTCCTCGTAGGATGGGTAGTACGTCTCTGCGACTCCTTGTTGAACGGCGAGACCCGTTACCGCGTCGTGGGTTGCGATATCGAACACGGTCTGTGGGTCTGCGCGCTCTGGAACCGACTCGAAGACGCTCGGACCGCGTTCGAGTCCGTGGTCCATCGCAATGATGATTGCACGGCTATCCCGGAAAATCGGTGTGTCGACTGCTGTGCGCATCTGGTAGCGATGATTCCGAGGGAACCGACAAAACCGTTTTGGGTCCGTTCGCCACGCCAGCGTCAGTTTGTCAATGAGTTTCTGACGATGGGAGAGGAGAATCGTTTAGTCGCCGCGGTTCGACTCGACTGCAAAGCGATTACTCATGGCTATCGATAGCGAAACACGAACACACATTGACGCCTGCCGACGCGGACTTCCACAGTCCCTCGGTGAGCGGGAGGTCGTCTTCGGGTTCGACGGAGTCGTTGACCGCATCCGAACGGCGGTCGCTACACGACAGAATTCCGAGAACTACGAACGGATGGATTCGCTCGAAGCGTTCGGAACGCGAATCACGGACGCCGCAGCACAGGATAGCTCCTGTAGCATCGAGTGGATTTGTGAACGAAACCGCGCCGGTGGACACACAGCACACCTCGGCCGGGCGATGGAGCGTCTCAGTCAGCAACCGACCATCATCGGCACCTTTGGGACGCCACCGCGGGAGGTTTTCACCGAGGAGTACGACCACACGGAACTGATTTCGCTCGGTTCCGCACCGGTCACGGACGCAATCGAGTTCGACGACGGCAAGGTTCTCCTGAGCGACACACAACGACTAGCGACCCTCGACTGGGAAGAAATTCTCTCGACGGTGGACCTGCACTCGCTGGCGGCATCGATTGACGGGGCGGAACTCCTCGGATTGGGATACTGGGCGACGATTCCGCGGATGCCGTCGATTTGGGAAGGACTCAGAGACGACCTCTGGCCGCGTCTTCGTGACCCTCCGAATCGAATCCTCGTGGACCCGGCGGACGTGCGCCGTCTGGCCCAGAAAACGCTGGTTGAGGGCGTCCGACCGCTCTCGGACCTCGATAATGTCGTTCCGGTGACCGTGAGCGCGAACCGCGCCGAAGCCCATCACCTCCTGAACGCGCTCGACACCGACACTGGCGACCAATCACTCTGTGGAGTTGCGGCCGCGTTACGCGATACTCTCGACATCTCTACGGTCGTCGTCCATGCAGCGTCGGAGGCAGCGCTGGCAACTACGCATGACCGATACCGGGTCGTCATCCCCCGCGACCCGGAACCGGCACTCACGACCAGCGCGGGCGACCACTTCAACGCCGGTCTCGTTCTCGCAGAACTCGCAGACATCGACGGCGGCGGCAGAATCGCTGCCGGAAGCGCCGTTGCCGGGTGGTTCGTGCGAAACGGGTATCCACCGAAATATGACGAATTCCTCGGGTTTCTCGACCGCTACGAGACGCTATTCGAGTAACCAGGGCTGTAACCGACCCGGCTACCGACCGAACCGCGTCAGCGATACCGGCGTTCGATTCGGAGCGACTCGTTGCGGTCGCCGACACTGAACTTGAACGTTCCGCTCTCGGTCAGCCGATTTCCATCGTTTTGGACGACGCCGAGGTCCGATTCGGCGTCAATATCGAAAATCACCGTCTCCGACTCGCCGGGGTCGAGCGAGACGCGGTCGAACCCGACGAGTTCGCGGACGGGCGTGACGCGCGAACTGTACTCGTCCGTCACGAAGAGGTCGACCGTCTCGTCGCCGGTCCGGTCGCCGACGTTCGTTACAGTCACCGAGACCTCGAACGCGCTCTGCGGCCCCACGGTTTCCTCAGGAACCGTGAAATTATCATATTCGAACTCGGTATAGCTTAGTCCATGACCGAACTCGAACAATGGATCATATGAATCGAGGTGCGTCCCGTCGTCGCTTTCGTGCCCGACAGGACGAGGATGGGGCCGGTAGTTGAACCGCGTCGGGAGGTGCCCCGCAGAGCGCGGAATCGAAATCGGAAGCGCCCCGCCGGGGTTGTACTCGCCGAACACCGCCTTGGCGATTGCTTGCCCGCCGTCCGTGCCGGGGTAGTACGCCATGAGGATAGCGGGCGCGTGGTCTGCGACCCAGCGGATGGCGAGTGGCCGCCCTGTGACGAGCACCACGACGGTCTGTGTCCCCGTTGCCATCACTCGCTCGACGAGTTCTCGCTGGGCGTCTGGGAGGTCGAGTTGCATACGGTTTGGGAACTCGAACGGCGACGCCTCGCCGAAGCTCTCCCCGAACTCGTGGACGTACTTCCCCTCACCGACCGCGACCACCGCGGCGTCGGCCCGCTCGGCAGCAGCCACAGTCGCCTCGAAATCGAGTTCCTCTCTGAGTGTCGTCCCCTGCTCGTACGTGACCGTTGTGTTCTCGTCGACCACCGCCTCGATACCCGTGCGAAGTGTGGTCGCCGGTGGGGTTGGGTCCTCGACACTGCTCCATCCACCGAATTGGTGGGCGATGGTGTCCGCGTTCGGGCCGGCGACGAGTACTTCGTCGAGGTCTGGGTCCAGTGGTAACAGGTCGTTTTCGTTTTTCAAGAGGGTGAGCGATTCCCGTGCGGCCCGCAGCGTCACCTCCCGATGGTCGTCAGCGAGGAGACAGTCTGTGGCCTCGTCGCTGCCGACGAGCGGGTCCTCGAACAGGCCGAGACGGAATTTGACCGAGAGAACACGCCGAACGCTCGCGTCGATTCGGGCCTCAGCCACGTGTCCTTCAGATACGAGCGAGAGGACGGTTTCGGCGTAGTCTGGACCAGCCACAGAGGCGACGTCGAGACCGGCAGTCGTCGCCTGATAGATGGCCTCTTCCATCGACTCTGCGGTGTGATGGTCCTCGTAGAGCATATGGACGCCGCCCCAATCCGAGACGGCATATCCACCGAATCCGAGTTCTTCTCGGAGGAGGTCGGTGAGGTAGCGTCGTGACCCGTGGACCGGCTCTCCATCGAGTTCGTTGTAACACGGCATAATCGACTCGGCTCCCGCTTCGACGACCGCCTCGAACGAGGGGAGGAACGCCCATCGGAACGTGTATTCCGAGATATCGACCGGCGAGGCGTCCTCGCCACGATTCGGGCTGCCGTATGCCGGGAAGTGTTTCGGCGTCGCAACGACGCTGCCCTCGTCGCCGAGCGAGTCTCCTTGGTAGCCACGCACTTTGGCTGCACTCATCTCCGCACAGAGAGTGGGACTCTCGCCAAAGGTTTCGTAGGTTCGCCCCCAGCGCGGTTCCCAGCCGACGTCGGCCACCGGGTTGAGGTTCTGGTGTGCGCCGGTCGCCGCGATTTCTCGGGCGGTGACGGCGGCGGCCGTCTCCTGAAGCTCGGCGTTTCGTGTCGCAGCCATGCCGAGGTTGTGGGGAAACACGGTCGCGCCGCTGATTCGGGCGTGTCCGTGGTCGGCGTCCGTATGAAACAGGAGCGGGATGCCGAGTCGCGTCTCCTCGACGGCGAATTCCTGTAGTTCGTTTGCGAGCGTCGCGGCCTCTCGGGGGGTGTTGTTCTCGAACAGGCCGTGACCGAACGGCGAAGCGATGCCGATGTGATGGTCCGTGATTTTCTCGCGGATGTCGTCTACATCGCTCGTCACAGTCCCAACGAGTTGGCCGACCTTCTCCGCGAGCGTCATTCTATCCAAGAGGTCTTCGACGCGATTCGCCGTCGGGACGGACGAATCACGGTAGGGAGCGTCCTCGTGCGCCATGCCTCGAATATCCCGACCAGCGGTATTAACCTCCCGAATGGACCCGACTGCTTCGTGGCTTCAGAAGGTTTAATCGCACCCGGTACGCGCTTCCGATATGCCAACACGGGAGAGCGACAGAGAGGGTCCAGCGTATCGATTCGGCATCGTGGGCTTCGGCTGGCTCGGTGCGGTACTCGGCGAGCAGCTCCGCGACCACGAACGGACGACCGCCGTCGGTGTCGCCGACGTTTCCACGGAGGCACGCGAGAAGGCGGCGGACGAACTCGACCTCTTGGAAGGGGAACTGTACGAAAATTATCAGGATTTATTGAGGAACGAGGAACTCGATGCGGTGGTCGTTTCGACGCCCCACGCCTTTCACTACGAGCAGGTCACGGCAGCACTAGATGCAGGACTGGACGTGCTCTGTGAGAAACCGCTGTGTATCGACCCGGCGAACGCAAAGGAAATTACAGACCGGATCGAGAACTCGGAGCGAACGGTCATGGTCGGGTATCAGCGCCATCTCAGCGAACCCTACCGAACGGCGCGAGAGCACCTCGCCGACTCGAAGACGGAAATCACACACGTCGATGTAGAAATCACCCAGCCATACATGGACCTGTTCGGTGGGACGTGGCGGACCGACCCCGAGTTGAGCGGCGGTGGCGTCATCATGGATACCGGAAATCACCTTCTCGACGGTATGCTCTGGACGACCGGCCTGACGCCGACCGCCGTGTCGGCACAGGTATCGTTCGTCGATGACGAGTGTCGCGTCGATGAGGCCGGCGCGCTCAGCATCGAGTTCGAGAACGGTGTCATCGGCTCGGCCAGTATCTCTGGACGCACTCATCGATTCAGCGAACATCTCCACGTCTACACCGAGAACGACGCCATCTACTTCGATGAGTCCGCGATGACGGTTGTCGATGGAGAAGGCGAAACGGACCGCTTCACCGCCGACTCGAACGAGGAGCCGACCAAAATCGAGTCGTTCGTCGAAGCACTCGATACGGGCGTCAATCCGCCGGCGACCGCGCGCGATTCGTTCCGGGCGAGCGCGCTGACTGCGGCAGCCTACGAGTCGGCGCGAACCGGCGAGCGGGTCGAAATCGACCTCGAATAACACTGTCGTCAGCGAAACTGGTCGAGAAACGCACTACCGCGTTCGAGCGAGTCGAGTGCATCCGTCGGTTCGTCGTGTTCGTAGATGAACCACTCGACGCCCTCCTCGCGGGCGGCATCGATACAGGAGAAGAGGTCGACATCACCCTCGCCGACCTCGACGGACTCTTTTGTGGCTATGTTGGCGTCTTTTACGTGGAGAATCTCCAGCTGGTCGCCGTGGCGGTGGATACGTTCGACGGGGTCGTCGCCGGCGGCGGCTACCCAGCCGACATCGAGTTCGATTCCGATGTCGTCAGTAGCGTCGAGCAGGTAGTCAAAGGCTGTCGAACCATCGAGTGGGCGAAACTCCCAGTGGTGGTTGTGGTACAAGAAATCGATATCGTGCTCCGCAGCACGAGCCGAGAGTGCGTCGAGGCGAGATGCCGTCTCCCGAATCGACGCGCGCGAATCGAGCTTCTCCTCACCAATTGAAACGGCCAGTGCCTCGCACCCGACGGCCACGTAGGTATCGATGGTCGCGTCGAGTTCGGACGGGAGCTGTTCCAGTTCGACGAACGGTCCGAGGTGCGAGCTTGGCACTTCGAGTTCCGTTTCATCGAGTGTTTCGATGACCGCGTCGACATCTGCCTCGGGCAGTCGATGGAGGAATTCGACCCCGTCGTAGCCCGCGTCGGCGACTCGTTCGAGGACGCGCGGGAGCGGTTCGTCGATATCCCGAAGCGTAAACAGGTTGATTCCGGTTTGCACGACGAGCACGTTCTCACGGCGGTGACTTAAGCGTTCGAGTCTGGGTATCGAAGGGACCTACGAATATTTTTGTACTGTCCACGAATGGTGTCTGCATGGACATATGGGACTCCCTCGACGACTTCGACCGGCGTGACTGGCATACGACGGCCGACGGAACGGTTCGGTTCGCCATGGTCACAGTTACACACAGTAAGGATAATCCGGAGGGCAGGGTTTAACTCAGTTCGGCTAAATCATGTAAGCGGACGTATGAGGATTACGGACTACGAACTATACGAGGTGCCGCCGCGGTGGTTGTTTCTCAGGATAGAGACGAGCGACGGTACCGTTGGCTGGGGCGAACCCATCGTCGAGGGTCGCGCAAAGACCGTCCGCGCGGCGGTCTGTGAGCTACTCGACACCTATCTGCTCGGCAAGGACCCCCACCGAATCGAGGACCACTGGCAGCGGATGTATCGAGGAGGCTTCTATCGGGGTGGGCCGGTGCTGATGAGCGCCATCGCCGGCATCGACCAAGCGCTGTGGGACATCAAGGGAAAACACCTCGGCGCACCGATTTACGAGCTGCTCGGTGGCCGCGCACGCGACCGTATCCGCGTCTATCAGTGGATCGGTGGCGACCGCCCCTCCGAGGTCGGCGAGGCGGCTGCCGAGAAGGTCGACGAAGGGTTTAGCGCGCTGAAAATGAACGCGACGTCCGAACTCAAGCGTGTCGATTCGCCTGTGGTCGTCAGAGAGGCGATAGACCGCCTCCAGAACGTCCGCGACCGGGTCGGTCCCGATGTGGATATCGGGGTTGACTTTCACGGTCGTGTGACGAAACCGATGGCCAAGCGCTTGGCGAAAGCGCTCGAACCCTACGAGCCGATGTTCATCGAAGAACCCGTTCTCCCCGAGCACAACGACGCCCTCCCGGAGATAACCGCTCACACGACGATTCCCATCGCAACGGGCGAACGGATGTTCTCGCGGTGGGATTTCAAGCGCGTCTTCGAGCAAGGAACGGTGGATATCATCCAACCCGACGTCTCGCACGCGGGTGGAATCACGGAGGTGAGAAAGATCGCCGCGATGGCCGAAGCCTACGACGTGGCGCTCGCGCCGCACTGTCCGCTCGGGCCGATTGCGCTCGCGTCGTGCATCCACGTCGATACGTGCTCGCCGAACGCGCTCATCCAAGAGCAGAGTCTCAATATTCACTACAATCGAACCAACGACGTGCTCGACTACCTCGTGGATTCGGACGTCTTCGAATACCACGACGGCTACGTCGATGTCCCGAGCGCACCCGGACTCGGAATCACCATCAACGAATCGTACGTCCGCGAGCAGGCCGAGCGAACGGTCAACTGGCATAATCCTGTTTGGCGACACGACGACGGGAGCGTCGCCGAGTGGTAATCGAGGGTTGTTCTCGATTGGAGAACGGTAATCGGTCCAGTCGAGTGAGTACCGCTCGCAGCGGGACGAGGCGTCCATAATTTCTGTCTCAACCACTCGAATGTTTCCAAGGAGAGAACAAAGGCTAAGTGCGTGGGTCGCATCGGAGCAGTAGATGACGACGACCGACCGCCCGCCGGTGAAAGCCACTGCAACGAGCTTTCGTATCCTCGAAGCGATACGCGACCGCGACGGTGCAGGCGTGACGGAACTCGCGCGAGAGGTGGGTCTCGCGAAGAGCGCGGTCTATAAGCATACGATGACGCTCACACAGCTCGGCTACCTCGTCAAAGAGGGTACGACCTACCACCTCAGTCTCACGTTTCAGGGATTTGGCGTGCGCGCACGCGAGCGATACCCCATTCGCATCGCCCAGCCGGCTATCGACAATCTCGCGCATACGACCGGAAAGACGGCGAATTTCGTGGTCTACGAGAACGGTTATGGTGTGTATGCCTACCAGACCACCGCTCCGGGGGCAGAGGAACCGCCACAACAAGAATTTTCGCGGGTTCCCCTCCACGCTACCGCCGGAGGAAAGGCGATTTTGGCGTATCTTCCCGACGACGAGCGGACGGAGGTACTGAATCAGCAGGGACTCCCGGCGATGACGGAGAAGACGATCACCGAGCGAACCGCGCTCCAGCGCGAACTCCGCTCGGTACGCGACCGACGTGTGGCCTTCGACCGTGAGGAGTTCACTGTCGGCTACCAGTGCGTTGGCTCACCAATAGTGGATTCGAGCACGCGCTTCGTGGGTGCAGTCAGCGTTTCTGGCTCGATGGACGAAATGGCCGGCAAACGACTCG
>DASSKS010000318.1:0-2022 GCA_035690245.1 Halococcus sp.
ATTTCGTGAGGAATTCCCGAACAACAACAATCTCGAAGCGAAGCTTAGACAGATACTCCAGCAACTAGGTGAGCGCGAGGAAATAACCTTTCTCGGTGACGGCGTGTACCGAATCGATGCGCTCGACATCGATACCGAAACATCTGGAGATGAGCCGAATACGCCCGAATACACCGCAGAAACCTATAAAACGACGGTCGATGCGCGTTCGTTGCCGGCGGCGTTTAGAATTGACGTACTCGACCAATACGACCACACCTGCCCGGTGTCCGGCGTGGACCACGACCGCCTACTCGACGTGGCCCATATTCTCCCGTGGAGCGATTTCGACGAATCCCGAGCTGACCTCAGGAACGTGTTGCTCCTGAGCAAGACTCATCACGCGGCTTTCGATGCGGGACTATTCACCCTCGATACGTCATTTCGTCTCCGAATCAACCCGGAGTTCGAAACCGAAAGCGACCTCCTTCGGCAAACGTTGCTCGACCGGGCCAGCGAACGTGTGGACTTGCCTATGGATACCTCAGAGATGGATAGTTACCTCACTGAACACAACCGCCGTCTCGACTGGTGGACGCGCTGAGACCGCTACCCTCCTCGACACCAGAGAACGTATAAATACGCTTGATTTCGCGTCCGCATACCGTACACTCTCCATAGAGTTCAACGTATTCTAGGTCCCAATGGCCGACAAATTCGAAATCTTCGCCACCGTATGCGACAGTTTCGGCGTCGAGGCAGTCCTGTGGACCGTCGTGGCCGTTCATGGTTTACCCGTGTTTTCGATCTTATTTTCTGGGCTTGACTGTTGCGGTCTGTCTCTCAAGAACGAAGCCGGCGTTTATTAGCGCCCCATCCCGTAATTCCACTATGGACTGGCAGGAAGCAGAAGCCACCTACGAAAGCGAGGTCCTCGGCGAGACGACCCTTCCGCGGATGTTCGAAGAGAGCGCCGACCGACACACAGAGGAAATCGCCCAGCAGTACAAAGGCGGCATCTACGACCGCTCGCTCGTCGGTCCCGTCATCCCGCACGCGCCGGAAGACGACTTTGCGAGTCTCACATATGAAGAGCTACGCCGCATCGTCAGGCGACTCGCGGCGGGCTTTCGCTCGCTCGGCGTCGAGGCAGGCGATAGAGTGGGAATCTTCGCAAACACCCGCATGGAATGGGCACAGTCAGATTTCGCCCTATTGGCGGCTGGCGGCGTCGTCACCACAGTCTATACGAGTTCCTCGCCCGAACAGGTCGAATACCTCCTCTCTGACCCCGGCGCGATGGGCGTCGTGGTCGAAAACGAAGCCCTCCTTGAACGAGTGCTCGAAGTCGAAGACCAACTCGACCTCGAATTCATCGTGGTGATGGACGAGGTAGAGGGCTACGGCGACCGCGCAGATATACTCACGCTCGCACAGGTCCACGAGCGCGGTATTGGCGCGTTCGACATGGACGAATACGAATCGTGGCTCGATTCGCGCAACCCCAAAGACCTCGCAAGCCTCGTCTATACTTCTGGAACTACTGGCAAACCCAAAGGGGTCAAACTCAGCCATTGGAACTTCAAGTCGAACGTCGATCAGGTCTATCGGCGGTTCGGTCCCCGAGACGACAAGGAGGTGCCGACCATTAGCCCCGATGCCACGACCCTCTCGTTTCTCCCACTTGCCCACGTCTTCGAGCGCCTCGCGGGCCACTTCATGATGTTTGCCGCCGGTGCGACCGTCGCCTACGCCGAGAGTCCAGACACCCTTCAGGAGGACTTCGCGCTCGTCTCCCCCTCGACCGGTACGAGCGTGCCACGAGTCTACGAAAAACTCTACGACACCATCCGCGAACAAGCGTCAGAATCCAGAGTCCGCGAACGAATCTTCGAGTGGGCCGTCGATGTCGGACAGAATTATCAGGCAAGCGATTCTCCCGGTCTCTGGCTGCGCACGAAGCACGCACTCGCCGACAGGCTGGTGTTCGAGCAAGTTCGTGAAGGAGTCGGCGGCAACATCGACTACTTCATCAGCGGCGGC
>DASSKS010000319.1:0-4726 GCA_035690245.1 Halococcus sp.
CGTAGTGATGACGAACTGAGTAGTCTGATAATGGCGCTCCATCACCCGACGGAGTGCCTGCTGGAAGTCCTCGCGGATGGCTTCTGCGTTGTCGAGCAAAATCGTTTTGTACTCGCCCGAAACGGGCGCGTAGCTCGCCGATTCGGAAAGAACGTGTTTTATCAGATCGGCCTTCGAGGACTCGCGGCGGCGTTTCGGCGTGATGAACGAGGAAAAGCGCGGGTCTTCGCTGACTTCTTTTTTGGTTCGCCCGAAGAAATCGGCGACGTTGAGTTCCACGAGGTCATTGTCGGGGTCTGCGTGTGTCTCGCGGGCGAGCGCGCGCACGGCGGCGGTTTTGCCCGCACCCGGCGGCCCGTGGAGAATCAGGTTTAACGGCTCGGAAACCGCGCGTTCGAGCGAGTCTCGGACCTCTGACTGAGGAAGGTCAGCAATCGTTGGCGCGTGGTCGTCGGTCCAGAGCGGCCCATCCATTAGGACTGACTCGGTACGCCACGGAAAAGAATCGGTCGGTTCTTCGGTTTACTACCGTCCGCCGACAGCGGCGAGCACGGCGAAGACGGCGAAGACGAGCACGAGCAGTGGGAAGAGGGGATTTTCGAAAATCCCGCCACGAGCGTTGTTTTCGCCGCCATAGGGCGTGAGTTCGTCGTGTCGTGCAGCCTTCGGCTTGGCTGGGGTCGCTGGCTGGGGCTGCGGTGTGGCCGTTGCGGCTGGCGTCGGTACACTCGTCTCTGTCGGTGTCTGGGTCACGGGCTGTGCCGTCGTTGGTGTCGGAGTCGGTGGCCGGTTGACAGTGACGAACGCCGACGTGGCTACCGGAGTACTGTTTTCGCGGAACGGTTGGTCCTCGACGCCGCCCGAAGGAAGGTACTGGAACCGGTGGTCGCCATCAGTGTCCTCGTAGACGACAGCACTGATACGCCCGGAGTCGAGTCGTCTCGACTCGGTCCTGTTTATTGTACCGATGGGCACTGTCACGTTCTCGTAGGTACCGGGTTCGAGATAGTCACTCGTGCCGATTAGACTCCGCGTTGCGTTCGACCCGTTGTAACTCCCCCGATGGATGGCGACGTAGCCGCCCGCGGGCAGCGTGACCGAATCGACAGTGATGTTCGTGCCATTCGTTGTCTGATTGGTGAGGTTTACCGCTGCGGTCGTCGGGCGCGCGTCTACGGGAATCGTGATACGTGCACGGTCGCGCACCGGGGTTCCGTTCTCGGTATAGGGTTCGTCAGTGGTAGTTGAGACCAGCCCACCGAAGCGGTCATCCCCATCGGAATCCCGATGAAGCGTGGCGACGAGCGTGGTGTTCTCGCCGAGACGGCTCTGATTCAGACGAGTACCGGGAACGCCGCGCAGCGTGATTTTCCCCGCGTGTGTGCCGGGGGCTAAGGGCAGGCTCACGCCGACGACAGTGCCGTTGGGACCCGGCTTCTTGAGCACGACGAACCCGCCATCGGGCAGCGTGGCCGACTCGACGAACACCGACTGTCCGAGACGGGTCTGATTTATGACAGTTATCGAGGCATTTGTGCTCGTATTTTGTGTGTTCTGTTGGAACGAGACATCCGCGCCTGTCGATGCGGCTGAAAGCGAGACGATGCTGCCGGTAGCGATGCCCGCGATGGACACTGCTGCGAGCAGGGCAAAGAGGGCAATATTCCGGCGGGGCACGTTCATCTGGTCTCCTCACGATGGCGGGCACGGACCGCCCTCCACCGTAATCAACACTGTCAAGGGAGCAGCGGGATAAAAATACAGCGATATGAATAGCGAACAGATACCGTGTGAACCACGCACGCAACGATTCAGCCCGAAATCGTGATGACCCCGATGGTATGCGGCATCTACAACGACCCAGAACGAATGGAACTACTCTGTGAGATGGAGTGCTGGCTGGGAGCACGCCACGCCGTCCAGACCGTGTTCACGCCGTGGAACGAGGGGGCTATCGAGGGGTTGTTCGAGCGCATCCTTCCGGCTATCTGGGATGCGGGACGGATTCCACTCCTCACGTGGGAACCGTACACACAGCCCGACGAATCCACGGATTCTCCGATTGCGGCGCGAATCACCACTGGTGAGTTCGATACCTATCTCGACCGGTGGACCACTCGATTAGTCGAGTGGCTAGCTGGTTCCGATAACGAGTTGAAAACCACGGATGACCGCCGGCTGTATCTCCGCTTCGCCCACGAGATGAACGGCGATTGGTATCCGTGGAGTCCCGCAGCCGAGGAGAGCCAAACCCCAGCGGACTACATCGAAATGTGGCGATACGTCCACGACCGCGTCATGCGTGAGAGAATAGGGGACGACCACCTTCAATGGGTGTGGTGTGTCAATCACACAGATGTCGGCGCACAAGCAGAGGACCTGTATCCGGGCGATACCTATGTCGATTGGGTTGGCGTCGATGGGTTCAACTGGGGGGCGAGTCGAGACTGGGCGACGTGGCGCTCTCCCCGCGAGACGTTTTCCGAGATGTTCGACCGGCTAGACGCACTCACCGACAAGCCGCGCTGTGTGCCGGAGTTCGCAAGCACCGCGCGGACGGCTACCGGTCACGACCCACAGAAAAAGGCAGAATGGATACGCGATGCCTACCAGTATCTCGATGGCGCGGGCGTCGGGATGGCCTGTTGGTTCAACGAGGACAAAGAGACCGACTGGGCGGTCTTCGGGGGCGAGTATGGCACCGACAGCGCCACTGTGGATGGTGTACCTCACGAGGCGTACCCCACATACCGGGAAGCCATCACCGATATCGGCGGAGTGCAATTGCAGAACCAGACGGACACAATGAACCCGGCGAGAAATCGGGTGAGCGACGCGGAATTTTTCGGTACGAGTTAGAACTGACCAGCAAACTCCTCGTCGGTCAAAAGCGGCGGGTAGTCGGTGAGCGCGTTCAGGAACTCAGAACTGTTAACAGTCCGTTTATATTCCGGGTAGGCACGGTAAGTCTTCTCGTCAATCGTCACCTTCGAGGTGCCGCGTTTGCCCCCGAAAATCGCCCAATCGGCCTCGTCCGGGCCGGTTTTGTCGAGGTTGAACCAGCACGCCATCTTGATGTCGTTTGCTTTGATGTAGGCGAAGACGTCCTCGATCCACGCCACCTTTTTCTCCGGTCGGTACTGCCCGTCGTCCTTGTCTGCGTCTTGGTCGTTGGCCGGAACGAACGAACTGGTGGCGAACTCGGTCAGCGCGATGGGCTTGCTAGTCAGCTTTCGCATCCGATTCATCATCGGGTCGTACAGTACTTCGGGACTGTCCCACCCGGAATACCACTGCGTCCCACCGAAATTGAACCCGTCAAGACCCACCCAATCGACGTACTTGTCGCCGGGGTAGTACCGTTCGGTTTTGATGTTGCCGACTTCGGTGACGTTTGGCGACCAAATCCACTGGATGTCGGTTTCGTCCATCGCCGTCTTCGAGAAGATCCCGTGCATCCGCCGCCACATCTCGACGTAGTCCTTCGGTGTGCCAGCCGCGGGATTCGGACCCGAGGTGTCGGCGGATTTCGAGGCAGTGGCAGTCGCGTTAATACGCGACGAATCGACCGCACTCCACGGAAACCAGTCGCCGTTCATCTCGTGGGCGGGCCGAAAGTAAAACCGCCGCCCACGGGTTTTGTCGCCGCGCGGACGCGCCCACTTCGTGAGGAGGTCCGCCCACGTTTCGATTCCATCGTCGTACTTTCCCTGTGCGATTTCACGCTCGATGGTCTCCGAGGTCTGCTGTTTTCGCTTCAAAAACGGCTGCCACGAGACGAGCGGGACACTGCCAGCCTCCCAAATATCGGTGAACACTCCCTCGACGATGCCCTTCTTTGCGGCGTCTGGAACGAACGCATCCACGAACACCATGGCGACCGCCGGTGGCTGTGACGCCCATGTACTGTACGCTTCGAGGTTCGTGAGGAGGTCATCTCCCGGCCCGCCGGGATAGACGCCCGTGAGTGCCGCTCCTGTGCGCGTTGCCGGTGGTTCCGGCGTCGGTGTCAACTCCGGTGTTGCCGTCTCGTCCGTCCCATCCCCGCTGATTGGGTCGGGCACGGAAACGGAGTCAAAGGGCGTCGAGCAGCCGCTTGCGCCGATAGCACCGAGCACCCCTGCCGTACGAAGAAAGGTCCGACGTTTCATCTACTGCTTCGGCGAAGATCACCACGGCGATTAAAGCTTTTGTTACGAACTCGCATGAGGGAATCAACGACTGGGGATTCGATGCGGGGCTGGAATGACTAATCACTCTCGACTTCGCGCTCTGTTCCATCCATCAGTTCTGGTTTGACCTTCCGCGTCACGGTGAAATCGGTCGGTGGTGAGACGAGTCCGACGAACGCACCCAGCGAATGAAGCAGGCTGATTATCGGCGACAACACCAAAAGCGCCAGTCCAACGAGCGGCGACTCGTCGTAGTACGCCACACCGAGAACGGACCAGACGATGACGAAACTGAAGACGACGAGAGAGACGGCTTGGAAGACGCCCTCGAAGAGGATCGTCCCCGGAACGAACAGCGGAACGAACGTGAGAAACGGCACCGCGGGCGAAAGCGCCCACGCCAGATTGCGGACGGTCGTAAGCAGGTGATACGGCAGCGAGAGCAGACCGCTTTCTTGTTGTGAACCGGCGAGCCATCGACTCCGCTGGCGAATCATCGCGCGAACCGTTGGCGGTGCCTGTGTGTCGAACTTCGCGCGGGCGACCACGAAATC
>DASSKS010000320.1:0-2991 GCA_035690245.1 Halococcus sp.
CCGAATGGGGTTCGACTCACTGACGACCGGACGTTCCTCGTGGTCACCGGCCCGAACATGAGCGGGAAATCCACGTATATGCGCCAGACGGCACTCATCACCCTCTTGACTCAAATCGGGAGTTTCGTCCCCGCCAGAAGCGCGAAGATCGCGCCCGTCGATGGGATTTACACTCGGGTTGGTGCGCTCGACGAACTCGCCCAAGGACGCTCGACGTTCATGGTCGAGATGGCAGAATTGGCGAACATCCTCCATTCTGCCACGGAGGATTCACTCGTGATTTTGGACGAAGTCGGTCGCGGAACCGCCACATACGACGGCATCTCGATTGCGTGGGCCGCGACAGAGTACCTCCACAACGAGGTGCGCGCGAAGACGCTGTTTGCGACACATTATCACGAACTCACGGGGCTTGCAGAACACTTAGACCGTGTGGCGAACGTCCACATCGCAGTGGAGGAGCGGGATGGTGATGTGACGTTCCTTCGGACAGTCGAAGAAGGACCAGCAGACCGTTCGTATGGGATTCATGTCGCAGACCTCGCGGGCGTGCCCGCTCCAGTGGTCGAGCGCTCGCGTGACGTGCTCTCGAAACTCCGTGCGGAGAAGGCAATCGAGGCGCGTGGCTCGTCGGGTGACAGCGTCCAAGCGGTTTTTGACCTCGGTTCGGAATCGTTCCGCGGTTCTGCCAGTGCTGATGGGGGACGGGACTCACGAGAGAGCATCGAGACAGCGCTTGACCCCGAAACCGAGGTGGTACTTGAGGCGCTCCAAGAGACGAATGTCGAGGAGATGTCGCCGGTCGAACTCATGGGTGTGGTGCAAAAATGGCAGCGGAGGCTCGACGATGAGTGATACAGAAATTCGTCGGCTCGATAAATCCACCATAGAGCGCATCGCCGCCGGCGAGGTGGTCGAACGGCCTGCCTCAGTAGTCAAGGAACTCGTCGAAAACAGCCTCGATGCCGACGCCTCGCGGGTGCGCGTGGCCGCCGAACGCGGCGGCAAGGACGGCATCCGCGTCACTGATGACGGAACAGGAATGAGTGAATCAGCAGTCGAGAAGGCGGTCGAAAAACACACCACGAGCAAGATTGCGGATATTACAGACCTCGAAGCCGGCGTGAGCAGTTTAGGCTTCCGTGGTGAAGCACTCGCGGCCATCGGCGCGGTCTCACGGCTGACGGTCAGAACCAAACCACGAGGCGCGAGCCGGGGAACCGAACTTCGGATGGTGGGCGGTGAAATCGAAACCATCGAACCCGCTGGCTGTCCCGAAGGAACCACCGTCGAAATCGAAGACCTCTTTTACAACGTTCCTGCGCGCAGAAAATTCCTGAAACAAGACGCGACCGAGTTCTCGCATACGAACCGGGTGGCGACGGGCTATGCGCTGTCGAATCCCGAACTGGCGCTCTCGCTTTCACACAACGACCGCGAGGTGTTTTCGACGACCGGTCATGGGAGTCTAGAAGCCACTGTGCTCTCTGTCTATGGCCGCGAGGTCGCAGAAGCGATGATTCCGGTCGAAACGGATGGCAGCGGCCCACTCGACGGAATCACTGGTGTCATCAGCCATCCAGAGACGACGCGCGCGAGTCCAGAACACTGCTCCGTGTTCGTCAATGGACGATACGTGGCCGCACGCGCCGTCCGAGATGCGGTCGTCGAAGCGTATGGAGCGCAACTTGCACCCGACCGGTATCCATTCGTGGTGCTCTTTCTCTCGCTGCCGGCGAACGCGGTCGATGTGAACGTCCATCCCCGGAAACTAGAGGTGCGCTTTGCGGACGAAGCGGGTGTGAGTGAACAGGTCAGAACAGCAGTTGAAAGCGCACTCATCGAGGAGGGACTGGTTCGTTCCGGGGCTGCACGCGGGCAATCGGCTCCCGAACAGACTCCAATCGAACCGACCCACGCTGATTCACGTTCGGACGACTCGGCCGAATCGACGACAGCCACGGAGACAGCACACACACCGAACGAACCGATGGCACACGGCTCGTCCGACGGGACGACGAACACGGACACAGAATCACCGGACGAATCGACAGTCCCGGTCGAATCCCGCGAATCGAGAACAAACGAAGACCGCCGACGAACCGCCACACACCCGGCGACAGAACCATCTGTGAGTGGTGAAACCGAACCCGGAGAAGGGGTCACAACCGAGCGGAAGTTCACCGAGAAGGTCGAACAGGCGACGCTTGACGGCGAGAGCGTACCAGATGACCCAGAATTTGACCGATTGCCGCGTCTGCGCGTGCTCGGCCAACTCCGGGATACCTACGTGGTCTGTGAATCACCCGATGGACTCGTCCTCGTAGACCAACACGCAGCCGACGAACGGGTCAACTACGAACACCTCAAAGAGCGTTTCGCCGGGGAAACGGCCATTCAGCAACTCACCGAGCCAGTGGAAATCGAACTGACAGCGGCGGAGGCGGCGCTCTTCGAAGAATTCGAGAATGCACTCACAGAACTCGGCTTTCGTGCCATACGAACCGACGAGCGACGGGTCGCGGTAGAGACCGTTCCAGCGGTGCTTGCCGGCGCGGCCGACCCCGACCTGCTATGCGACGTACTCTCGGCGTTCGTCAGGGATGGAAAACCGGGCGACACAGTAGAGGGAGTCGCCGACGCGCTGCTTTCGGATCTGGCGTGTTATCCCTCAATTACGGGCAACACCTCGCTGAAAGAGGGTACAGTACTCGAACTCCTCTCTGCGCTCGACGCTTGTGAAAATCCCTATGCCTGCCCGCACGGCCGGCCAGTGATAATCGAACTGAGCCAGACCGAACTCGAAGAGCGCTTCGAGCGCGATTATCCCGGACACGCCGGTCGTCGGCACGACGCGATGTGAGAGCCGCCGACCGCGCGAGTTTATATACGATAGGTTGCTACTAAAATCATGATCGACCTCCTCGCGTTCGGCGCGTCCGTACTGGAACTCACAGCCGAAAACGAACGTCTCGAAACGGCAGGGAACTT
>DASSKS010000321.1:0-3821 GCA_035690245.1 Halococcus sp.
TCCGGGTCATGTCGGCGTGATAGCCCGTCTCAGCGCTCCGTGGGAAGATGTCGATGATTATCGACTCGCCGGCGAGCAGGGGACCGCTCCCGCGATTATGAGGGTCTGCGGCGTCTGCCCCACAGGCGACGATGGACTCGCCGGAGGAGTACCCCTGTTTGAGAAACGTCGTCTCGACCGCTGTTTTGACGCGCTCTGCGGTGAGGGTCTCGCCGTCGAGAACCAGTGTACCGTCCTCGACCGTGGATTCGCGGATGAGGTCTTCTGCGGTGGCCATCGCGCGCTCGTTTGTCCGCTGGGCGTCGCTGATGTGTCCGATTTCTTCGTCGGTTTTCACTGCCCGAATTTCAGTGAGAACACCATCGTCCTCGGCAGTCACCGCGATATCCTGTTCGCGGAGTCCGTCGGCGGTCCCGACGGGAAATCGCGGCGGGACGAGTACAGAAGAAACGTTGTGGTCTGAGAGGAAGGCCGTGAGCAGTTCGTGGCCCGCTTCGCGGCTTCCCGAACCATCGGTGTAATCGGCATGGCGTGCGACCGTTGTGGCGCGACTTTCCCCTTTGGCGCGCCCGTATTCGAGCGCCGACACGAGGAGGTGAGTATCGCCGTCGTAGAGGGTGATGAAGGGGTCTGGGGCGTCGAAGCCCGAAAGATAGCGCTGGTCTGGGTCGTCAGAATCGGCGTTAAGCAGGTAACCATCGACGCTTTCTTCATCGAGTGTCGCCGCAAGCGCAGAGAGGTCCGGGTCCATACTCGAATTTCGTGGCAGTGGGCAAAACGATGGCGTCTCGTCTGTGCGTAAACTAGGGAATTATGAGGGAGCCAGAAAAGACCCGGTATGGACTACCTCCCAATCGGCGACTACGGCGTCGTCGGCAACTTAGAGACGTGTGCGCTCGTCGGACGCGACGGCTCGGTTGATTGGTTGTGTCTGCCGCACATCGAATCTCCGAGCGTCTTCGCGGCTATCCTCGACACCGAAGTCGGCGGGCGATTTTCGATTCAGCCCTCTGAGGAGTTCGAGGCCGAACAGTCCTACCGCGAGCGAACGAACGTGCTCGAAACAACGTTCCACACGGATTCGGGGTCCGTGACCGTCACCGACTTCATGCCACTCATCGGCGAACAACATACACTCGATATCCCCGCCCGGTCACTGTATCGGCGCGTCGAATGTACCGAAGGAACGCTCGATATCGATGTGACGTTCGCGCCGCGATTCGACTACGCGCGCGCGGAGACGACGCTCGAAGCGGTCGATGACGGTGTCGTCGCCACTGACGAAAGCGAAGAAGACGCCGAAAAACTGTTCCTCCAGAGTCCGGTGGCGCTCGATACGGCGAACGAAACGGCCACCGGGTCGTTCGCGCTCGAAGACGGCGAGACCGCGTGGTTCATCTGTCAGTACGACGACTGCGACCCGCTCGAACCCGAGGAAGCAGAGGCGATGCTCTTGCGGACGGTCGATTACTGGGAGGGCTGGGTTCATCACTGCACCGAGTCTCCAAGATGTCTGTTTTATGGCCCGTGGCACGACCTCGTGATTCGTTCCGAGTTAGTTCTCAAACTCCTGATGCGCCGCGAGACGAGCGCTATCGCTGCCGCGCCGACGACCTCGCTTCCAGAAGTGGTCGGCGGCACACGCAACTGGGATTACCGCTTCAACTGGATTCGAGACGCAGCCTTTACTGTCCAAGCACTCCACGAACTCGGCCACGCAGACGAGGCCGGAGACTTCTTCCGACACTGCCTCGCCCACGTCCGCGAGGGCAACCCAGGGTCGGTCGAACACCCGTTCTACAGCGTCGGCGACGAAGAACTCACAGGCGAAGTGATACTCGACCATCTCGCCGGGTATCGCAACTCCAGACCTGTGCGTATCGGCAACGCCGCGAGCGACCAGCGCCAACTCGATATTTATGGTGAACTCATCTGGGCGATTCACGAGACCTCACAGTACAGCGAGACGATAACCGAGGAGAGTTGGGACGCCATCCGGGACGTGGTCGAGCACGTCTGTGAGGTCTGGGAGGAACCGGACTACGGGATTTGGGAGGACCGCGACGACCCGAAGCACTTCGTCTACTCGAAGGTGATGTGCTGGGTCGCCATCGACCGCGGAATCACGATGGCAGACGCAACGGACTACGACGCACCGACCGACCGCTGGACCGAAGAACGAGATGAAATCAAATCGCAGGTGCTCGAACAGGGATTCGACGAGGAATTGGGTAGTTTCGTCCGGTCGTTCGGGGCCGACGGAATCGTGGATGCCTCGCTGCTTCGGCTTTCGACCGTTGGCTTCCTGCCGGGTGACGACGACCGAATGTTGGGGACTATCGATGCGATTCGTGACAAACTCGAAGTCGATGACGGACTCGTCTATCGGTACATCACCGACGACGGCCTCCCGGGAAAGGAAAACCCATTTGTGCTCTGTTCGTTCTGGTTGGTGGGCGCGCTCGCCCTCGCCGGACGACAGGACGAAGCCAGAGACCTCTTCGAGAGCGTGTTGGACCACGCGACATCGCTCGGACTGTTCGCAGAACAGATCGACGAGGAGACTGGCGAACAACGCGGGAACTTCCCGCAGGCGTTCAGCCATCTCGGCGTCATCAACAGCGCCATCTACGTCACCGCGGGCACAGACCCACGAACCCCGACCCCCATTGGTATCGACGCACCCGACGAAAGCGCGTGAGTTCGATTGCGCCACGACGCCAGTCGGAGTAGCTGTTTGGCAAAACTCGGTTTTGGATGGACGGTTGGCGCGCGCTCGTGTTGAGCGAAGTCGTTCGCCTTCGGTTCACGAAGACAGGTTTTGCGAACCGAGCGAGACGGCGGAACCGTCTCGTAGCGAGGAAAAAGTAGTGTTTACATGAAATCAGCAATCCCTGACTGTTTGTTTTTGTCGTTTTCGAACACGCTTTCGAGCGTTCTTTCGAGTACTTCGAGGCGTTGTTTGGTGTAATCACGGGTGCCGTACTCCTCTGCGACGCGCGTGGCGGTGTCGATGTATTTTTTGACCGAGCCTTCGTGAACGGTGAGATTGACGGTACCGCCGCACTCCCGACAATCGCCCGAAAGCGGCACTCTGCGATACTTGGTTCCACAGTCCAAACACCGGGTTTCCTGTCGTGAGAAGGCTCTGAGGTTGCCGATGAGGTCGGGTAAGAAGTGATACTCGATGATGCGCTCTGCCACGTCGGTTTCATCGACGGCCCGAAGTTTTCTGGCGAGTTCGAGTTGGGCGTCCATCTTCTCGGTCATCGCTCCCAAGGTCTTGTACGCAGACAGCGCAGGTCCGAGCGCGAGGTTCGAGGTGTCGTGGGTGTGGCGAAAGCCAGTGTATTCCATCTCCGTTCCCACGTTCGCCTCGGCGATTTCGATATCCACAGCACCGGGGTCCGCCATTTCGAGCGTTGCCTCGTAGAATTCGCGGGGGTAGGAATCCACAATGTCCATGTTGTGGGCCTCGTCGTCGATTTCTGCGGGGTCGATACGCGAGGACATTACTAAGGGAGCGTCCATTTTTCCGCCGCGTTTGTCAGGGAGGTATGATTTACTGAAGTTCAACAGTCCATCCATCAAAAGCATTACACAATCTTCATCCCCATCACAATTTCTCCGTTTCGATGCATGAAAATACGGATGAGCATACCCGACGGCAGCACTCGTAAATCCCACGACGCGCCCGACGACCGCCGCCGAGGTGTGCGGAGCCATCCCGAAGACCAACTCGCCCACCAAATCGTCGCGTTCATCGAATTCATAGAACGAATCGAGTCCATAATACTGACGGAGGAGGTCATCGACGAAAT
>DASSKS010000322.1:0-2110 GCA_035690245.1 Halococcus sp.
CCACCATGAACACCCCCATGATGGCCGCAAGCGCCGTGACTTTCCCGCGCAATACGAGTCGTTCCGTCCGCGAGCGTCCCGTGCCCGCCTGACTGTCTGTTTCATCGGTCATGGTACGTCACCATATCCGAGAGACCGTGACCCGTCACGTTAAAAATCAGTAATGTATGGGACATCCTATATTGTCTGGGACGTCCTATATTGTCTGGGACATCCCTTACAACCCAATTGTTTATTGCGTCTGACGGTGAATGAATACACTATAATGAGCCGGAGTGCCAGTAAATTGGTTCAAAACGATGGGGCATCAAGAGAGAGGTTGCTCGACCTCTATACCATCCAAGAAAACGGCAACTCGCGGTCGGTGACTGTTCCGGCGGAAACAGGTCTCGAATTGAAGACGCTCCTCTGTATGCGATTGGGGCGGTGCAACGGTCGTGTTATCTATCTCAAGGCTATCGAACAACATTCGTCCACGCCCCAGCACCCCGAAGTGGCTGGCCGAACTGGAGACGGCGGTGAGGCGGTTCGGGAGAAGGGCCACGAGTTCCGACAGGTTCGCGGGAACGAAACCGAGAAAATGGTGACGATTCCCGCCGATTACGACGATGATGGTGCGTTCGCGCTGGAATCACAAGTCGCAATGTTGGCTGGATACACCGCCGACGGCGTTCGGTATCTGCGAATCGTCCCCGAAGACGTGTTGAATGAACGCCTACAACGACGGTGAAATAGCGTCAAAACGAATCAATTTTCATCACCGGAACTCTCGTTCGATTCATTTGTAGCGCACTTCTCGCAGGTGATATGAGTCACTGATGATGGGTAACCCATCTCCTTATAATCGAAATAAAACTGGACCAAAAACTGAAAACGGGCCGAATCAGTGCTGAAGTGCGACAATTCGGAACGGAGGTGTTCCATCGTTTCGCTCGGAAGTCTGACCGTGGTCTGTGATGAGCCGTTTTCTGACATTGTTTAAATAGCCGAGGCCGCACGGAAAAGCTTGCGTGGTGTATGTGGTATCCCATACATTACGCACGCTTTTGCGGATATACGGGGAATCGGTTGCATGGTCAGACAGTCACTCCGGGCGCGTTCGAGGGGGTATTGAGCCGTGTATCGCCGCGGTCATGTTGGCGTGGCACTCCTCGCGTACGCGCCAGTTGGCTATCTCTTGCTGCGAGAGAGTCGGCTGGGGCTTGCGCTACTGGGGGTTTTCGGCGTCCTCCTCGTCGAGCCGCTCCCCGATAACGATTTCTGGATACCTTTCCTCGCCCACCGCGGGACCAGTCACTCGCTGTTCTGCGCGCTCGTTGTCGGCACTATTCTCGGCGGTCTCGGATGGGTCGTCGGAACGTATCTCAGCGCTCCCTTCGCAAACGTGCTTGCCGGTGGTGGTCTCTCGCCGGTTGGTATCTTCGCCGGTGTGTTCGACTGGCTCTCGGTCCGAGTTCGGGGTCTCGCCGGTCCCGCGCTCGCTAAGTTTGGCTTCGCGGTGGGCGTCTTCGGTATTCTCGTCCACCTACTCGGTGATGTCATCACCGTCTCAGGGATACGTCCGCTCCTCCCGCTTTCACATCGCCAGATTTCCCTGAGCGGACTCCACGCCGATAGTCCGTCCGCGAACTCCGGGCTGTTCGCCCTCGGCGTGCTCGCCATCACGGTCGTTCTCTTCATGACCGCACCGAGCGTCGGCTTCACGGCGACGCCTGCCGACCTCTCTCCCGTTGATATCGCCGCCGGGCAGACTGCGAATCAGACCGGGCCAGCGGTCGAGTTCTCGAATCAGACTTCGAACGGTTCGACCGTCGTCATCGAGCGCGCAACGCTCCCCGAAGGCGGCTTTATCGCCCTCCACGCGGGCGGCTATGCGGTCGGTCCAGCTCCCGCCGATGCGTCGATCATCGCGGTCTCAGAGTATCTCCCCGCCGGTCAGTACGAGAACGTCACCATCGAGGTCTCGAACGCGCCGCCCGGTAACTACCCCGGCCTGAATTGCTCGCGGTTGAACGAATCGGGAACGTTCGCCGCGACACTGTACCGCGACACGAACGGCAATCAGCGATTCGACTTCGTTCGCTCGTTCGGCCAGACGGATACAGCGTAC
>DASSKS010000323.1:0-3896 GCA_035690245.1 Halococcus sp.
CCACTCGTTCGCCCTTCATCCACCGAGGACCGCACCGCCTCCGCAACCGCCGCTCGCGGGCAGTGACCCATCACTATCCGTCGGGCTAAGGTTCGTAGTCGCTCCCGACGACCTCACGAATCCGCTCTGCTGTCACCTCGCCGACGCCCGAAACTTCCTGTAGGTCCTCCTCGTTCGTGGTCATCACCGCCTCGACGCTGCCGAATTCCTCCAAAAGGGCGCGTGCAGTCACCGGCCCGATATCCGCGATTGCACTCACGACGTACTCCTGTTGTTCGGTCAATGTCTTCGCGCCCTTCTCACCGTGGACGCTCACCTCGCGCTCAGCCATATCTTGCTCTCTGCCGGCAATCACGTGAAGGAGGTCTGCGGTGTCCGATTCGTCGGTGGTCCAAAGCACGCTTGCACCGAAATCCACGGCCAACGACGCGAGTGCGCCCCTGATGGCGTTCGGATGGACGTTTCGCTCGCCATAGAGGTCCTCACCTTCGATAATCACGACTGGCCGGGCGTAGTGGCGCGCACAGTCCCCGACCTGTTCGAAAACAGACCTATCACCGCCAGTCAGCGTATCGAGGAAATCGCTCACGGATTTGCGCTCAACCACCACTCGGTCCGAGAGTACGTAATCGCCCACCGCAAGCGTCTCCAGTCGTGTTTCACAGTCCGCGCGCGCAGAGAGGTCACGGGCAATAGACGAATCGAGTTCGCGCTGGTCGATGACGATTTCGACACCGTCATCTGCCGCCGCAGTGGCGACGATTTCCTTATCTCCCTCAGCGGTGTCGGTTTCTGTCTCGTCCGAGTCGGAGTCGGTTTCCGAGGGAACTTCAGCAGTCGGTGGTGTAGCGAACGCTGAAAGCCCCGACTGGCCGCCGTCGCCCGCCGCTTCTTCGGTCCCCGATGCAGTACCGTCGAACGAGTCGAGCCCCTGCTGGGCGAGGTTCGACTCGATAGCTCCCGCAGCGCCTTTCAAACTAGCGAGTTCTTCGGTCATCCGCGACTGTTCGTGGCGTGACTTCCAGAAGTACGCCTCGTCGCGGGTGTCCTCTGCGAGCAACACCATTACTCGACCTTCGGTCTGGCGGCCCGTCCGCCCCTTGCGCTGAATCGAACGAATCGCGGTCGGCACTGGCTCATAGAACAGGACCAAATCGACTTCGGGCACGTCGAGACCCTCCTCGGCCACTGAGGTCGAAACCAACACTTCGAACTCACCCTCTCGAAAGGCATCAAGGGTTTCCTGTTGTTCTTTTTGTGTCATTCCGTCAGAACCCTCTTTGTCGCCCTGTCCGACGAATTTTCGCGTCTCGAAGTGCGCGCCTAAAAATTCGGTGAGGGTTTCTGCGGTATCCCGAGATTCGGTGAAGACGATGACACGCTCGCCGTTCTCGATACCCAAACACTGTGCCAGTAGAATGCGCGCACGCCGGAATTTCGGGTGGAGGTCGTCGTAGGTTTCTGTGCGTTCCATCGCGTCCCTGACTTTGGCCTCCGAAACGAATCGTTGGCTTGCCTTTGACGCACCGGATGAGCGGGCGGCGTTTCGCTGGCGCTCGAAGTATCGACGAAGGGATTCGATGCTCTGGGTTTCTGCGAGTGTCACGGCCCGCCGGAGTTTCATCACCTCGGCGTGAATGGACATTCCCTCATACCCTTTTGATTGGTCGTTATCGATGAGTTTTTGGAGTTCCCCCCGAATCCGATTGAGGTCGTGCTGGGAGATATCGGCGCTCGTCGCGCGCGTCACGCCGAGTTCTTTCAGTGATTTCAGTCTATCCTCGATAACCCCGACCAGCGCGTTTCGAATAGCGAGGATTTCATCAGGGAGGGTCACGCGCTCCCACTCGACATCCGTATTGTGCGTATAGCGAGAAACGTCGGCGTCGTCTTCAGTCATCACCGCGACGGTAGCGAGTCCGAGGTTTTCACACACCGACCGAATGGCTTCCTCGTCGCCGCCGGGCGAGGCACTCATTCCCGTGACGAGCGGGGCTTCTGCATCTGCGTGATAGCGCTCTGCGATGTAGTTGTAGGCGTAGTCGCCCGATGCGCGGTGGCACTCGTCGAAGGTGAGATGAGTAATCGAGGAGAGGTCGATGCGGCCGCCGATGAGGTCGTTTTCGATGACTTGAGGGGTGCCAATCACGATTCGTGCGCGTTCGAAGAGTTCGTGGCGGTCGTCGGGAGCGACTTCGCCGGTGAAGACGACGATTTCCTCGTCAGGGACCGAGAGCGCCGTCTGATAGAATTCGGCGTGTTGAGTCACCAAGGGTTTCGTCGGCGCGAGCAGGAGTGATGTGCCGCCCCGTTCGTTGAGGCGTGTGGCGGTCACGAGCAGGCTCACGGTGGTTTTACCGAGTCCCGTTGGGAGACAGACCAGTGTATGCCCGCTTGCGGCCTCGTGTGCGAGGTCTGCCTGATAGCGCCGGCGTTCGAGCACGCCGGACTCGACAAGCGGGCGCTCTATATACTCCGACTCGTCCGTGGTCGCCATTGGACCGTTCTACCGCCCCATCCCGAATAAGGGTTCGCAGACAGGAGTGAAAGTGAAACTCAGCCCGGCGTCGCCCGTTCGAGAAGGTTCTCGAAGGCATCCGCACGACTCATCAGGGTGGTTCCGAGCACACTCATGACGAGCACGTAGCCGACGGCGAGCGCAGGAATCATTTCGGTCAGCACCGTTCCAGACCCCTGCGAGGCGGCGAGCGTGGCGATGATGAGCGAGAATTCTCCACGGGTGACCATCCCGCAAGCAACTCGTACCGAACGGCGCGAATCGAGGTCGAACAGCCGTCCACCGAAATAGCCCGAAACGAGTTTTGTGGGTGTCGTGAGCACGACTATGAGCGCGAGCGGCCCGGCGACCGCAGCCACCAGCCGCGGGTCGGTCGTCAGACCGATCCAGAAGAAAAAGACCGCAGCGAACACGTCTCGAAGCGGGACGAGCAGTTCTTCGATGCGCTCTGTATGACCCGTCGAGCTAAACCCCATTCCCACGAAGAAGGCCGCGACCGCTTCGCTGGCTCCGAGCGCGAGTGCGATACCAGCCACCAACACTGCTGCCGCCACCGTTCTGAGGACGAATAACTCGTTCGACCCGGTAGTCAAAAACCGTTCGAACAGTGCATCGCCGAAATACACCACACAGACGAGTACGAGGAAGAACCCGCCGACGATGGCGACGTTCGAGAGGAGCGTTCCGAGGTTTCCGCCGCCACTGAGAAGTGCCGCAAGCGTCGCCAGATAGACCGCGATGGCGAGGTCCTCGAAGACGAGCGTGCCGAGAATCGCGCCGCTCTCTGCGTTGGCTATCCATCCCAAATCGATGAGCGATTTCGTGATGACCGCACTCGAAGAGATGTAGACGATACCACCAAGCACGAGCGATTCCAGTACGCTCCAGCCGAGCACCAACCCGATTGCGATTCCAATAGGGAGGTTGATTCCAATATCGAGCAGCCCAGAGCGCGTCATCTGGCCACCGCTCGACAGCAGTTGGTCGATAGAGAATTCGAGACCGAGAAAAAAGAGCAAGAAGACGATTCCCAGTTCTCCAGCCACGGTGATGACCTCGTTTGCAGAGAGGGCAGGAAGACCGAGAGAGCCGAGCACGAACGGATTGACCACGAGACCGGCGAGAATGTAAAACGGAATCACTGACTGGTCGAGTGCTCGGGCAAGGGTTCCAGAAAGCGCAATGGCCGCAAAGGCGACCCCAAGTTCGAGTAGAATTGCCGCCATCTATTCAGTCACGTGCTCGTCGGATTCTGGATCCGTCTCACCGGCAGCCAGCCCATCGAGTTCTCGACAGGCCGCCCGCGAACCGAGCACGACGAGCGTATCACCGGGTTGAATGTGGGTTTCGGGACTGGGATTCGTGAGGGTTTCCTCGT
>DASSKS010000324.1:0-5418 GCA_035690245.1 Halococcus sp.
CCTCGAAGACCGCTTCGGCGACGTGCGGCTCGAAGAACAAGCCTTCGTTGCAAGTTCGGTACTGCTCGGATGATTTTTCATAGGCTTCCCGATAGTGGGTGCTGACCCGGTCGAAAAACTCGCACAAGAGCGAGGACCTGACTTTCTGTGGGCTGAGAAGGGTGTCAGTCACGCTGAGTCCGCTCGCCATCATTCCTCCGAGGTGGTCGTTGAGCGCGACGAGACAGGTTTTTTGACCAGAGCGTGCCGCGTGGACGGCCGCCATCACCCCGCTTGGAGTGGCTCCGACGACGGCGGTGTCGTACGATAGCATATGAGTGGAGAGTGCCGTCGGTGCGTGCATAAACCTTCTCTCCGAAGGGAGAACTGTCGATGAGCAAAACGGAGATAAACGTATAAGTCAGTTCCCTGTGACCGGACGACCGTTCAGATGAGTTCCATCGACGAGATATTCATCGTCCACCACAGCCACACGGACATCGGATACACACACGACCAGCCCGTCGTCTGGGACCTCCAGCGCCGGTTCATCGACAAGGCAATAGCCCTCGCAGAACGCGATATCGACCAGCCAGAACACGAGGCGTTTCACTGGACCGTCGAAACCACCGCGCCGCTCTTGCGCTGGCTTCGGACCGCTTCCGATGAACAGGTAGCCCGATTCCGGGCGTTAGAGGAACGGGGCCGAATCGAAGTGACGGGAATGTTCGCTAATCTCACGCCGCTGTACGACCAGACCGAACTCATAGAATCGGTGCGCCCGGTGCGCCATCTCCGCGAGGAGTACGGCTTCGAGATACGGACGGCGATGAACGGTGACGTGAACGGACACAACTGGCCGCTGGTTGACCGGTTGCTCGATGCAGGTATCGACGGGTTCTCGATGGCCGTGAACCGCCACTGGGGCGGCGCGCCGCTGACTCAGCCGCTCGCCTTTCGCTGGGAGGGACCGAGCGGGCGAACAATCCAGACATACAACGGCTTCCAATACGGCGGCGGCTACAACATGGGTATCGGACAGGACATGGAGGACCTGCGCTCGCGGTGGCTGCCGCGCCTCGACGACCTCCTCGACCGTATCGACTACGACCTCCCGATACTCATGATTCAAACCACGCATCCGTTTTTCGACAACAACCCGCCGTTCGACGCTCTCCCGTCGTTCGTGAGCGAATGGAACGACCAGCCTACGGTGGCGGACGGCGACCTTCCCTCTCTACGACTTGCGACGCCCACGAAGTGGTGGGATGCGGTCGATTCCTGCGACGGAGACCTGCCTATCCATCGCGGCGACTGGACCGACTACTGGAACTTCGGCTCGATTACCAGCGCCCGAGAGACGGCGACCAATCGAGAGAGCCGTCGGCGGCTGCAAACCGCCGATGCATTCGAGGCCGCGCTGACCGCCGCCAGTCGCGGACGAAACGAGCGTTCGCCCGTCCGACGGAGCGCGCCGGGACAACGCGAGCGGGCGTGGTGGGGACTATTACTATTTGACGAACACACGTGGGGCGCGGATGTTTCGGTCGAATATGCCGACTCCGACGACACACGGAGCCAGTGGCAGCACAAAGCCAACGACGCCGCCGACGCACGGAGTCTGAGTCTGCTGCTTCGCCGCGACGCGGTGGCGGAGTTCGCTCGACACGTGACCGATGACGGTTCCGTGGAGGAAAGCGAATGAGCGACTACTCGAAGGCGCTCGTGGTGAACCCGCTTCCGTGGGACCGAACGCTTTCTGGCTCTGTCTCGAAGTACGCGGTCGATGCCCGCGGCAGCCCGGACGACGAACTCTCCGCGCGCCACTGGCAGGACCGGAAGCTCAACGACGACCAGTACCTCCTTCCCCCGACGACAGTGCCGGGCTACGGATATACGGTCGTCTCCACCGACGAATTAGTATCGAACGAGCGGTGGCCGTCGGACGAACGACACACCGTCGAGACCGATGCGTTTCGGATTCGATTCGACCGAGAGCGCGGTGGCATCGCCGGGTGGTGGGACAAGCGCACAGACCGCGAGTGGGTGGACGAGTCGGCTGAGTACCCGCTGGCCGGCGTCGTCCGCGAGCGCGTGGCCGACGAGAAACACGAATCTCCCCGAGACCTCCTGTTTCGCGCCCCGGAAGCCGGAGACGCAAATCCCAACGGTCTCTGGAACGCGGCCCCCGGTCTCATAGAAGACTCGGAATCAGAACCGTGGGAGTCCCCACGATTGGGCTATCAACCGGACTGGCGAGCGGAGCGGTACGGACCAGAATGCGTCACCGCTCATCGCGTCTATCGGACACCACTGGGGTACGACATCAGACAGTCGCTGTCGGTGCCCGGTCTCGACAGCGCCGTTTCCCTCCGAGTGTTCGTTCCATACGAGGAGACCGAACTCGTGGTCGAAGCGACGTGGGAGGAAGGACGGAGCACGCATCCGGCCTCGACGTACCTCGCCTTTCCGCTGGCGCTTTCGGACCCGGAGGCGCGCGTCGATGTCGGTGGGCAGGCGATGCGGCCCGGTCGGGACCAACTTCCGGGATGCAATCACGATTTCTTCACCGTCCAGCGGTGGGCCGCGCTATCGAACGCCGAGTGCGGAATGACCATCGGCTGTCCGCTTAACCCACTAATCCAGTTCGGTGGATTTCAGTTCGGGAAGGATAGAGAGGAGTTCGAACTCGACCAGGCACTCTTGCTCGGATGGATGACGACGAACTACTACAACACGAACTTCCGCGCACACCAGCCGGGCGTGGTCCGGGCACGATACCATCTGCGCCCGCACGACGGGCCGTTCGACGAGGCGCAAGTCCATCGCGTGGGTGCAGAGGCAGAACACGCGACTCCGCTCGTCCAACCGCTCGCGGAGTCCGGGATTGCTCCGTCGCTTCCAACGACTGGTCGAATCCTCGACTTGCCCGAACCGCCCGTTCTCGTTCCGTCTGTGCGACCGGCACGCGAGGCCGACGCCACCCTCGACCCGGACGCGGTCACCGCCGGAACACCGCTTTCCGGACGAGTCGAGGTCAGCCTCCTGAACGCAAGCGACGAAATGCAGACTGTGGCCCTCGCTGGCGGTGTCTTTTCCATCGACGAGGCGCGAACGGTCGGGATGCTCGGCGAGGACAACGGAGAGCCACTGACGGTGGATGGCGGTGTCGTTGAAGTAACGCTCGACCCGCGCGCGCTACGTGTGTTACGCCTTTGTCTGTGGAACTAAGGACGGTCCGGTCTGTGGATGATTTTATCCAGTGGGCGGAGCGTTCCACAGGCAACCTTTTTGTGTGAGGAAGGAAATCACCGGTCGTGGTAACGCTAAGCAACGAGGAGATAGGATTCTTTCGAGAGAACGGCTACGTCACGGTCGAACAGGCGGTCCCCGAAGAGAACTGCGAGACCGTCACCGACGCCATCTGGGCGTTTCTCGGCAAGGATTCAGATGACTCGAACACGTGGTATGGACCCCCAGATGGACTCGACGAACCGGCACACGGGCAGTTCGCGGGGATGGTGAACCTCTATCACCACCAAGCGATGTGGGACAACCGACAGCATCCAGATGTGTACGAGGCGTTCGCCGATGTCCTCGGCGAATCGGCGCTCTGGACAAGTATCGACCGCTGTAACATGACGCCACCGCGCCACGAAGACCATCTGGAGTACGATTCGTCGTTCATCCACTGGGATGTCGATACCTCGCCGCTTCCGAACCGGCCAATCCAGCAAGGGGGAACGCCGTCGGTCCCGTTCGGCGTACAGGGCGTGCTCTACCTCGACGATACAACAGCGGAGATGGGCGGGTTTCAGTGCGTGCCGAGCATCTACCGCGACCTCGACGAGTGGGTACGAAGCCGTCCCGACGATAGGGACGTGTCGGACCCCGAGATAGGCGACCACGAAATAGAAGCAATTCCCGGTAAACAGGGCGACCTCGTCATTTGGGACAGCCTCCTTCCCCACGGCAATGGACACAACGAGTCGGACCGACCGCGACTCGCACAGTACATCAGTATGTCCCCTGCGAGACCGAACGACGCGGCGGAGCGCGAGCAGCGAATCGAGAGCTGGCAGTCACAGGAAGCACCGAATCCCGAGCGCCGAGACCCGCGAAACAGCGAACGAGAGCACTACGAACGTCCAAAACTCGACGAACTGGGTCGGAAGCTACTCGGAATCGATGACTGGTAGCACAAAGACGGCCACTACATCAGTCGGTTAGGTTTACGGCAGGTCGTGTTCTGTCATCTTCTCGCGGAGAAACACGGCCGACCGCCGGAGGTGTTCTTTTCCCTTCTCGGCGTCGTAGCCGTCCTCGATGGATATCCAGCCGTCGAATTCGACCTCAGCGAGCAGCGAGAACACGGCGTCGTAGTCGATCATCCCTTCACCGATGACACCGTGTTGGAGGATGTCGGCGTACCCCTGCCCGCCTTCGGCTTCCATCTCGCGGAGGTCTTCTATCGTTCCGCCTTCGAGGTAGCGGTCGCTTGCGTGCATCGTGACGACACGCTCTTTGACCGCATCGAGGAGTTCGACCGGGTCGTCGTCGGCGATGACCGCGTTCGAGGGGTCGTAGTTGACGCCGAACCACGGGCTTTCGTTGATGCGGTCGAGTAAATCGAGAAATACGTCTATCTGCTGGGCGAACTCTGGATAGTCCCAGAAATCGTCCTTGTAGTGGTTTTCGAGGACGAGCGTTACGCCGTGCTCGGCCGCGTAGGGAAGGAGTGACTCGATGCACTCGCTCACCCAGTCGAGACCCTCCTCACGAGACACTGTTGGACGACGCTGCCCGGAGAGAACTCGACAGTACTCACCGCCGAGGCGGGCCGTCGCCTCGATAGCGCGTTTTTCGCGTTCGACCTCCTCTCGTCGGATTTCTGCATCTGGATGGGCGAAATCGGGCGAGTAGCACATCATCGGAATCGAAAGGCCGCGTTCGGCAGCGGTTGACCGCAGGCGGTCGAGTTCCACCGGGTCGGAAGCGGGAGTGATTCCCCAGTAGAACTCGACGCCATCGACACCGATGTCGCCCGCGATATCGAACCACTCGTCAAGCGTCATTTGTCCGTCCATCAACGACGCGAGATAGCATTTCGGAAAGGCGGCGAGCGGCATTAAGTACTCACCGCTATCATTGATTCGGCGTCAAGACGCATTTGATGTACTCGCGCTCTGCCATTCCCTCGAAACACTCGCGCCACTTCTCTAGTGGTGCGACGCGGTTGACGATAGGTTCGACATCGAGCTGTCCGGTGGTGAGCAGGGTGATGACCTTTTCCCATGTCTTCCACGTGTGCGAAAAGCTCCCTTGGACTGTGACGGCTTTTTGAACCACAGGGTCCATGCTGTACCCCATCGGTTGGGGTCCCCATCCGACCTTCGTGATATGACCATCTGGACGGACTGCCTCCATTGCGGTCTCGAA
>DASSKS010000325.1:0-6031 GCA_035690245.1 Halococcus sp.
GAGGAACTTCCGCGTACTGAAACCGGAAAGATTCAGCGTGTCAAGCTCCGCGAGCGTGAACAGGAAGCGGCCAATCCATAGACGGATAGCAGAACGCGAATACGGATACCAAGGACAAGGAGCCGACCGCTGCGGATACCGAACAATTCCTCCGTTCTACAAATGATTTTACACCCGGTATAGCATCAACACATTCGATGGATAGTGGTGTCACGAGTGCTTTTTACCGCGTGGTCTCGAATGTCAGTGCGTATGTCGACCGATTCAGCAGTGACCGACGAGAGTCGTGACGAAATCAGGGAACGCCACCGAGAGGTCCGCGAGGAGTTGCTTCCCGACGACCCAGTGCTGCACTACATCGGCGGCGAATTTACAGAAAGCGCCTCGGGCGAGACCTTCGAGACGCGCGACCCGACGACAGGAGAGGTACTCGCCGAGGCACAGGCCGGAAACGAAGAAGACATTGACCGCGCAGTCGAGGCAGCGTGGGAGGCCTACGAGACGGAGTGGGCTGACACCGATGCGACCGAGCGCCAGCGTCTCCTGACTGAAATCGCAGACCGTATCGAAAACCGACGGGGCGAATTGGCGAAAATCGAGACCCTCGACAACGGCAAACCAATCCGCGAGGCGCGCGCAGATGTCGCGCTGGTCGCAGACCAGTTTCGGTACTTCGCGGGCGCAACCCGAACCCACGAGGGCGAGACGATTCCCACAGGTGACCGAAAGAACATTCAAACCATCCGCGAACCCTACGGCGTCGTCGGAGCGGTCGTGCCGTGGAATTTCCCACTCCTCATCGCGTCGTGGAAACTCGCGCCGGCACTCGCGGCGGGCAACACCGTCGTCCTCAAACCCGCAGAGCAGACACCGCTCTCAGTTTTGGAACTCGCACGCGAAATCGACGACGTGCTGCCGGATGGCGTCATCAATATCGTCACGGGCTACGGTCAGGAGGCGGGTGCGCCGCTCACCGGACACGAAGACATCCAGAAGATTTCCTTTACTGGCTCGACCGCGGTCGGCAAGGAGGTCATGAAAGCCGCCGCAGAGAACGTTACTGATGTCACCCTCGAACTCGGTGGAAAGAGTCCCGTGGTGGTGTTCCCCGACGCGGACATCGAGCAGGCAGTGGGAGTGATGCTGCTCGCAATGTTCTACAACACCGGCGAGTGCTGTACCGCCGGCACGCGGCTGTTCGTTCACGAAGAAATTTATGAGGAGTTCATGGATGCGTTCGTCGAGGCTGCCGAGGAACTCAAGATGGGCGACCCGCTGTCGAAGGACACCCGTCTCGGACCCAAGGTGTCCGAAGAACAAGTCGAGCGCACGCTCTCGTACATCGAACAAGCCCGCGAGGACGGCGCGCGTATCGTCACCGGCGGTGGCCAGCCCGACAACGAGGCGCTTTCGGATGGGTGTTTCGTCGTTCCAACGGTTATCGACGACATCGACCACGATTCTACTCCTGTCCAAGAGGAAATTTTCGGCCCAGTCGAAGAGGTCTTCGCGTGGTCCGACTACGACGAGATGATGGAACGAGCCAACGATGTCGATTACGGACTTGCAGCGGGCGTCATTACGGATGACCTCTCGAACGCCAATCGGGCCGCACGCGACATCGAGGCCGGCAACATCTGGGTCAACCAGTACAACGACTTCCCGGCGGGCCAGCCCTTCGGCGGGTACAAACAGTCCGGCATCGGCCGCGAGCAGGCCGCAGACACCCTCGACCACTACAGCCAGACGAAAACCATCAACCTGAATCTCTGAGGCTGCCGCGTTTCGATATCAACTGGTCCGACAGGAAACCCAACCGAGTATCCGATTTTGTCTAATCGACGTTCTCTCTTGTCCGAAATCATACCCTTCCTATCTGCTGTAAACGATAACGTTTTCAGATTTTGTTTACGCTTCCTTCGACGTTCTATTCCCGTAATGATGCGAGTATTCGATTGAAATGATTCAATCGAGAGAGAACTCTGTATTCAGAATCGAGCGTCGCCACCGCTGTGATTGAATGACGAAACGTGAGCGCAGCCATCGCCAATTAAAATACACACTAAGGGTGTGTCACTCGTTTCGACACACCCTAAGCTCGTGTTAGTTACCGGCTGTTGTTTACAATTCATGTAAACAGTGCGTGGTCAGGTATTGCGTTTGATTTCGGCTGAATCGCAGCGGGACGCAGAACCGAGATACATAGCAGTAGCCGGTGGCTGTGTTCAATAATTGGGTGCAGTAGCGAGAAAAGCGCCGTTATGGACTGGTATTCGTCTCGATTTCCAAATCCGAGAGCGGTCTGCCAATACAGGTGAGGGTGTATCCCTCCTCCTTTTCGCTATCCGAGAGGAACATCCCTTCTATCTGCTCGACCTCACCCCCATCGGCCCGTTTGCCACAACAGACGCCACACACGCCCATCCGGCACTGATAGGGGAGGTCGAGACCCGCCTCCTCACCCGCCTCCAGAATGGATTCGTCCTCTGCGATTTCGAGGGTCACATCTTCATCGACGAACTCGACATCGTGTGTCTCTGTCATGTTAGTCGAAGCGTTTCTCGTAGATGTGTTCGACCGGCGCACACCCGTTCGCCCGATAGACTTCTTCGGCATCATCGTCACCCTCGATGGCGGTGATGCGGTAGAAATCGACTTCTCGGGGTGGTTCGGTGAGCCACTCGACGGCTCCGTCGAACAGAGCGCTTGCGATGCCATGCCCACGGTATTCCTCGGCCACGTACAGGCCGTGAATCTTTCCGTGGTTCTCTAGGCGAAAGAGGGGGTGATTGCCCATCACGCGCGCTTCGAGCACGCCGACGGGTTCATCGTCGGCTTCGGCAACGATGACGGTTCCATACTTGGAATCGAGCAGTTGGTTCTCGAAGTACGAAATCCAGCGCTCGTCAGCGGTATCTTCGTGACCATAGCGCTCGTCGTACTCCGAGAGATGTGCGGTGAATCCGTGCCAGAGGTCGAGCAGGGTCTCCCCATCGTCGCGCGTTGCCTGCCGTACATCGAAGTCCATATCCCTCGTTTGGCCCGATGAATAAAAAGTCTATCCCAGTCTCTTCGTCTAACGAGTTGTGAGGATTTCTCGGCGAAATCTCTATCAGACTACTCCATCGAAACCAACCTAATCACCCAGACAGAGTAAACATTATAAGGAGTGACCTGCAACGCCCATGTGAGAGAGCAAGTCATGGTTAGTGAATCGCAGTTCAAAGAATCACTGCAGAATGGAAAAATGATCGAGTCGGTCGACGAGATGACCGATGGCTACAAAGACGCGCTCAGGAAGATACTCATCGGTTCCGGCGATACCGAGTACATGAGCGCGCCGGCGTATTATGAACAGTCGATGAACGCCCCGAGCCTCAACGCGCGTACGTCCTGCGTCAGCGTCATTCAGGACGAACTCGGCCACGGCCACATCGCCTACCGCCTGCTCGAAGACCTCGGTGTTGACCGCGAAGAACTCATCTACGGGCGCGAACCCCACGAGTTCAGAAACACCTACGGGTTCGACCAGCCAATCGAGAATTTCGCCGAACTCGTGACCGCCCACGGTCTCTGGGACCGCGCCGGCATCGTTCTGTTGGGCGACATCCACGAGAATACATCCTACGCCCCGTGGAAGCGCGCACTCACGAAAGTAAGCAAGGAAGAACAGTTCCACCTGCGCCACGGCAAGACGTGGATGAACCGCCTCGCAAACAAGAACGACACGACGCGCCAAAAAGTGCAGGAGGCGGTTGACTGGATGTTCCCCATCGGCGTCGAGTGGTTCGGGATGCCGGACGACCAAAAAGAACACGACGACCAGCTCGAATACCGCATCAAGGGCAAGAGCAACGACGAACTCCGGCAGGACTGGCTCTCGCGCACGGTACCGATGTGTGAGGAGATCGGTCTCGACGTGCCCGCTCACTACGACGAGCAAAGCGACGAGTACGTCACCGAATACGATTGGCCCGTCGCCTTCGTCGAGGAGGACAAAGACTGGCGGTTCGACGAACCCATCTCGGGGTCCGACATGATGGACCGCTGGCGTAACCGCGGTCCCGCCAACGAGAAGTACGTGAATATGCTCCAATCTGGCAAGGTGAACGTCCCCGCATGAGCACGACCCAATCCGCAATCGGCGACGGAACGCCGTTCGGTCCCGACGAGGACGCCTCCGAGTCCGAACACCTCTACTGGGAACTCATCGACGAGATTCCCGACCCCCACATACCAGTGAGTCTCGTGGAGATGGGGATGATTTACGATGTCAGCGTGGACGGCGGAGAGGTAACTGTCGAAATGACGTTCCCCTGCATGGGTTGTCCGGCCTACGACATGATTCAAGGAGACATCGAGGGAATACTAACAGTCGAAGAGAGTGTCGATTCCGTCGAAATCGACGTCGTCTGGGACCCCGTGTGGTCGAAGGAGATGCTCACGCCGGCGGTGCGCGAGAAGATGCGCGAGTCGGGAATCAGCCTATGAACTACGAGGTGTTCGCACGGCTCAACGCGGGCGACGAGACCATCCACATCGGGCGGGTTGAGGCCGACACGGATTCGCTGGCGCGGTCGTTCGCCCGAACGGCCTACGACGAGGAGGACTGGGACTACATGGCCGTCGTGCGCCGCGAACACGTCCTCGAAGTCAAACAGGGGGTTGCCCCCTCAGCAGGAGGTTCATCGTGAGCGACAAGTGGCCGGAGGAGGCCGTCGAATTCGTCCAAGCCATCACCGACACGAAACTCGTGCTCTCACACCGCTACGCCGAGTGGATGCTCAATGGACCATCACTCGAAGACGATATCGGTGGGGCGAGCGCGGCACAGGACGAGGTGGGCCACGTCCGACAGCTCATTCGACTCCTCGAAGGACAGGGCCGCGAGAGCGACTGGCTCGAAGGCAATCGCAGTCCAGACGAATTTCGGAACGCGGCCTGTCTCGACAGCACGAGCGAGTCGTGGGTCGAATTTCTCGGTTCGGTGGCCGCTGCCGACCGCGCCGTGTGGTATCTGCTGGATTCGATCACCCACGAGGATTTCGAAGGGATGGTCGAAAAAATCGGTGAGGACGAGTTCTTCCACCTCGAATACCACGACGCGCGCTTGGAAACGCTCGCAGAAGAGAACCCAGACGAGTTGCAGACAGTGTTGGAGGCGACACTGCCGGGTGCGCTCGCGTTTATCGGTCCCCCAGAATACGACGAGGAGACGGACCCACTCGTGGAGTCGGGGTTCACTGACCGTTCGGCCCTCGAACTCCGTGATGCGCTCCTCTCACACTTCGAGGAACTCCTCGATTCGACGGCGGTATCGCTCAATGGAATCGACCGGGACGGTCCGGGGGTCGAGGAGTGGGACGAAACTCGACGGCGTGTCGGTGAGGGTGCTATCTCCCAGTCGGTGGTCGATTCGCTTCGTGGGGTCGAAAACGAGATGTTCAGAATCCAATGAGTGCCATGAGTGACGAAGGAGATTTCCAGCCGACCTGCCCGTTCTGTGAATCGACAGAGGTGACCAGAGAGTCGGCCTTCGGGTCGGAAATCTCGAAGAGTCAGTACTACTGCCATAACTGTGGAACGGTGTTCGAGCGGCTGAAATACGACGGCAAACGGCCCAGTACCGGCCGCTGAGGCGGATATTTTCGAATTATCCCGATAGCTAATAATTCGGTTGATAACAATGTATCTATGTCTAAGGCCGTGAACTCTGACTCAAAGGAGAACCGCACGCCACACGCCACCACTTTTTTACTTCGGGGTGGTTCGAAAGACGCGAAGCGTCTTTCGTCATCACGAGACGGCGAAGCCGTCTCGAACGAAATCGCGCTCACTTCGTTCGCGCTCAACCCCTCGCAAAAACCTGGACTAAAAAATGCCGCTCGCTCACTCCGTTCACTCACGGTACAACTGCTTGCCCACTCCGCTACCGTACCGCACCACACACCTCCCCAGCCGATTCCTTCGTTCGCTTCGCTCACTCAGTCATCCCTCGCACGAGTCGCGCGCCACCGGCGTGCTCAACGGT